>NZ_JAKNRV010000086.1:0-17295 GCF_023072625.1 Pseudomonas emilianonis | reverse complement strand
CATCAAGAAAGGTGCCTTTGACCTGGTGTTCGAACGCGGCGCCGTGATTGACGTCAAGCCTCAATACGACATCACCCGCCAGGTGATCGAGCGCATGAACCAGCTGAAGTAAGCCATACCGCGATTTCCAGCGGCTTGCGGGTCTGGATGCCGTGGTCGTCGAGGCTGCGCATCACCTCCAGGCCAGCCAACACACCGTAGCTACCGTGGCATAGGGTAATATGGCTATTGCCAATCGACGCAGGAAGGCGCCACAAGGGGCGTTGCAGGTGATGTATTTTACGTAGAATTGCTACGTAGAATTCAGATACGAAAAAGCCCCGTAGACCTTGATCTGCGGGGCTCTTCAAATAATGGCGGAGAGATAGGGATTCGAACCCTAGGTACCGGTGAAGGTACAACGGATTTCGAATCCGTCCCATTCGGCCACTCTGGCATCTCTCCAACGGCGCGCATCATAACAGCCCATCTCAGGAAAGCAAAGCGCAGAAGCGATTTTTTTCCGTGCTATCAGATGCTTGCGTCGATTACAGCGGTACGCCGAGGCGCTTGGCGACTTCTTCGTAGGCTTCGATCACATCACCGAGGCCTTGGCGGAAGCGGTCTTTGTCCATCTTCTTCTTGGTGTCCTTGTCCCACAGGCGGCAGCCGTCCGGGCTGAATTCGTCGCCCAGGACGATGGAGCCATCGTGGAACACACCGAATTCCAGCTTGAAGTCGACCAGCAGCAGGCCGGCGTCGTCGAACAGTTTGCTCAGGACGTCGTTGACCTTGAGGGACAATTCCTTCATGCGCGCCAGTTGCTCGGCGGTGCCCCAGCCGAACGCCACAACGTGGGATTCGTTGATGAACGGGTCGCCCTTGGCGTCGTCCTTGAGGAACAATTCGAAGGTGTAAGGGTTGAGCTTGATGCCCTCTTCCACGCCCAGGCGCTTGACCAGGCTGCCGGCGGCGTAGTTACGCACGACGCATTCAACCGGAATCATGTCCAGCTTCTTGACCAGGCACTCGTTGTCGCCCAACAGCTTGTCGAATTGGGTCGGAATGCCGGCCGCTTCGAGTTTCTGCATGATGAAGGCGTTGAACTTGTTGTTCACCATGCCCTTGCGATCAAGTTGTTCGATGCGCTTGCCGTCGAACGCCGAAGTGTCGTTGCGAAACAGCAGGATCAGGCGGTTGGCGTCGTCGGTCTTGTACACCGACTTGGCTTTGCCGCGGTAGAGTTCTTCACGTTTTTCCATGATGGGCTCCGCTTTGAGTGAGGTGGGCTAGGCGATATGTCGCCAGTCGAGCCCTGAATCTTGATCGGCCAGTTGCAGCCAGTCCGGGTCGCACCCAAGGGTATCGACAAAACATTGCCGGGCCAGCTGCGGCAGGTTGTTCTTGCTGCTCAGATGGGCCAGGACCAGGTGTTGCAGGTCTTGCCAGCCCAACTCATACACCAGGTACGCCGCCTGGTGGTTGTTCAAATGCCCCAGTTCGCCGCCCACCCGTTGCTTGAGGAAGTACGGGTAATGACCGCGAGCCAGCAAATCTCGGCAGTGGTTGGACTCGATCATCAATGCATCGAGGTTCCGGTAGCCGTCCAGCACGTTGGCGCAGTAGGAACCCAGGTCGGTAAGTACGCCGAAACGTCGCTCACCGCCACTGAATACATACTGCGTCGGCTCCTGGGCGTCATGCGCCACGGCAATCACATCAATGCTCAAGGCACCGATCTGCAGTTGCTCGCCACCAGCCAGGAAGCCTGCGGGTTCAATGGGTTTGCGCATCCCGCGCAAAGTGCCGCGACTCAGGTACACCGGAAGATTGTAGCGCCGAGACAGCAAACCCACGCCATGCACATGGTCTGCATGTTCGTGGGTCACCAGAATCGCGCTCAGCTGCGAGGGGTGAACCCCCAAGCGCAACAGGCGCCGCTCGGTTTCTCTTAACGAGAAACCACAATCCACCAGCACATACGTGTCGTCATGAGCGACCAGCGTGCCGTTCCCTTGGCTACCGCTGCCGAGAACGGCAAAACGCATCGGATCAGCCCAGGTTGTCCTGAATCACGCCCAACACTTTGCGCGCTGTTTCAGCCGGCGCAACGGTGTTGATGTTCTTCTCGACGGTGACTTGCACGCTTTCGCCAACCTTGCTCAAACGAATCTGATAACGCTCGGCGCGGGTTTCGATCTCTTCCTTGGTAGGAGCGCTGCCGAACAACTTGCTGAAGAAACCTGGCTCGTCGTCTTTCTTCTCGGCTTTTTCCGCCACGTTGATGTAGTACAGGCCCAGGCTGCGGTTGATGTCTTCAACACGCCAAGGGCCTTGTTCCAACGCGCGACCAACACTGGCCCAGGCACGGTCCAGGTCTTCACCCAGGTTCAGCACCACGTTGCCGCTGCCGTCTTCGGTGAGGCTGACGCGGCTCGGGGTGTCGTAATCACGCGCGGCGAGCAGGGAGATGGAACCGCCCTTCTCGGAGATACGGCTCATGCTGGCCAGCATCTCGTCGACCAGTGCAGCATCGACGCCAGTGTTGACCGAGCGATTGGTGAACTCGACGTTGGAGGTGCTGCCAGCCGGACGCTCGGCGCTGACCACATAGACTTCACTGGTATTGCGCTGCACACCAGGCTCGATGCGCACGCGCACGCGGGCTTCGGCGTCAGCGACGACGCCACCGGACTGCAGGCGCTTGGCCATGCTGGCCGACAGCTCGCTGCCTTGCTGCCACGCTGTAGTGAACTCACCCGTCTGCGGACGCTGCTCGTCGATACGGAAACCGTTGTCCTGGAAGAACTGCACCGCCACCGGCCAGACTTCGGCAGGTGGGCGCTGCGCCACGATCCAGCGCGAGTCGCCGCTCTTCTGCAGGCTGTAGTCGCTGGTATTCGCCACGGCCGAGATCGGCTGTGGACGCGGCACCACGTACTCACCCTTGGCGGTGTCGTCGGCGACATTGCGCGGAATCGGCAGCAACGGATCAAGGCGCTTGGCGACGCTGACGTCCGGCGGCAGTTGCATCGGTTTGGTTGCTTGTGCTTCCAGGTAATCGCTGCCGCGGTCACGGAAGTAGCCTTCCGGGCCCCAGATCCAACCGCAGCCACTGGTGCTGGAGATAATCAAGGCAAGTGCGGAAAGTCCGGCCAATCGCTTCATGCGTAGTGCTTCCTCAATTAAACCAGGACGCCGGACTGGCGCAGGGCCTGTCGCAGCGGTTCGTGACAGGCTTCGCTGAGACGGGTGAGCGGCAGACGGATACCGTCCGGCATCATGCCCATTTCAAACAGCGCCCATTTCACGGGGATAGGGTTGGATTCGATAAACAGTGTCTTGTTGAGCGGCATCAACTTCTCGTGGATCGCACGCGCGGTCACGGCATCGCCGGCGAGGGCGGCGGCGCACATGTCACTCATGGCGCGCGGGGCCACGTTGGCGGTCACCGAGATGTTGCCCTTGCCGCCCAGCAGGATCAGCTCGACAGCGGTGGCATCGTCACCGGAATACACCAGGAAGTCGCTGCTCACGCCGGCCAGGATGTCCTTGGCGCGTTGCAGGTCGCCGGTGGCTTCCTTGATACCGATGATGTTTGGCACGGTGGACAGGCGGATCACCGTCTCGGCCTTCATGTCGCACGCGGTGCGACCCGGCACGTTGTAGAGGATCTGCGGGATATCGACCGCTTCGGCAATGGTGCGGAAGTGCTGGTACAGGCCTTCCTGGGTCGGTTTGTTGTAGTACGGGGTCACCAGCAGGCAGGCGTCGGCGCCGGCCTTCTTGGCGTTTTTGGTCAGCTCGATCGCTTCGCGCGTCGAGTTGGCGCCCGTACCGGCGATCACGGCGATACGGCCCGCGACACGCTTGACCACGAACTCGATAACCTGGATGTGTTCTTCCACGTCGAGGGTGGCCGATTCACCTGTGGTGCCGACCGCCACAATGGCGTTGGTGCCCTCTTGCAGGTGGAAGTCCACCAGTTTGCCCAGGCTATCCCAGTCGAGACGACCTTGTGCATCCATGGGTGTGACCAGTGCCACCATACTGCCCGCAATCATGCAACCGCTCCTGCCGGAAAAAGAGAGCCGTAATGGTACTGGCGCCAAGATGCTTGTACAAGCGAAGTACCGCCTGAGGACGCGTTCTGGATCAACTAAACGACGGGCAATGCCATCATTGCGTGAAAGTACGGGTCGAGGCGGGGTAAAAACCCGCTGATCACGCAATGAAAACGCCACCTCCTATCCCTTGGCGACGCTTTTCGCTACCCTTCATGCTTTGATCGATACAGCCCTCACCGTATCGACCGCTCATCGTTTTAGGAAGGCTGCATGTCCACCCCCACAGTTCGCGAACAATTCCTTGTTATCAGTGCCCTCGGCGCCAACCCCATGGAGCTGACCAACGTCCTGTGCCGCGCCAGCCATGAAAACCGCTGCGCCGTCGTAACCTCCCGCCTCACGCGCCATGGCGAGTGCAGCGCGCTGGTGCTGCAGATTTCCGGCACCTGGGATGCCTTGGCGCGCCTGGAGACCGGCTTGCCGGGCCTGGCCAAGAAGCACAACTTCACCGTCAATGTGGTACGCAGTGCCGCTCTGGAAAATCGCCCACAGGCCCTGCCTTATGTGGCGTATGTCAGTTCTGCCTACCGCTCGGACATCGTCAACGAGTTGTGCCAGTTCTTTATCGACCAAAACGTCGAACTGGAAAACCTCACCTGCGACACCTACCAGGCCCCGCAAACCGGCGGCACCATGCTCAACGCCACGTTCACCGTGACCTTGCCGGCCGGCGTGCAGATCAGTTGGCTGCGCGATCAGTTCCTGGACTTCGCCGATGCGCTGAACCTCGACGCATTGATCGAGCCGTGGCGCCCACAGAACCCAATGTAAGGAAGCCCCCATGGCGGTAGTCATCGACAAACCCGTAGCCGATTTCGAAGCCCAGGCCACCAGCGGCCAAACCTTCAGCATCAAAGCCCTCAAGGGCAAGCAAGTGGTGATTTACTTCTATCCGAAGGACAGCACACCGGGTTGCACCACCGAAGGCCAGGGTTTCCGTGACCAGTACGCGGCGTTCAAGGCCGCCAATACCGAAGTGTTTGGCGTGTCGCGCGACAGCGTGAAGTCCCACGAGAACTTCAAGGCCAAGCAGGCGTTTCCTTTCGAGCTGATCAGCGACAAGGACGAAGCGGTTTGCCAGCTGTTTGACGTGATCAAGCTGAAGAAGCTGTACGGCAAGGAATACCTGGGCGTGGATCGCAGCACCTTCCTGATCGACAAAGATGGCGTGCTGCGCCAGGAATGGCGTGGCGTGAAAGTGCCGGGGCATGTGGACGCGGTGCTGGCGGCAGCCAAAGCGTTGCACAGCGCCTGAGCATTATAGGGAGAGGGCGCACGCGCCCTCTCCTCTCATCAGAGTAAGGGCGCCACCACCGGTTCCTGCCGCGGCCACGCATCCAGCACCGCCTTGAACAGCGTCGCCAGGGGGATCGCAAAGAACACCCCCCAGAACCCCCACAACCCGCCAAACAACAATACCGCGCAGATGATCGCTACCGGATGCAGGTTGACTGCCTCCGAGAACAGCAGCGGCACCAGCACATTGCCGTCCAGGGTCTGGATGATGCCGTACACCGCCATCAGGTAGATGAACTGATCGCTCCAGCCCCACTGGAACAAGGCGATCAATGTGACCGGCACCGTCACCACCACAGCGCCGACATACGGCACCACCACTGAAATACCTACCAACAATGCCAGCAGGGCCGCGTAGTTCAGGTCCAGGGCAATAAAGGCGATGTAGGTAACCCCGCCACAGATGATGATCTCGATGACCTTGCCACGGATGTAGTTGGCGATCTGCCGGTTCATCTCCTCGGCTACCCGGGTGATCAACGCCCGCTCACGCGGCAGATAGCCACTGACCCAGCGGCCGATCATCGCGCGGTCCTTGAGGAAGAAAAACACCAGGATCGGCACCAGCACCAGGTAGATCATGATGTTGACGAGTAACGGCAGGCTGGACAGGGAAAAGGTCAGCGCCCATTGCCCGAACTTTCCGATCTCGCCGCGCGCCACTTCGATGGCTTGCAGTACCTGCTCATCCGACACCAAGTGCGGGTAGCGCTCCGGCAATAGCAGCAACAGCGACTGCCATTTGGCGAGCATGCCGGGCAACTCGTTGAACAAGGTGATCAACTGATGCCATAGCAGCGGCACGACCACCACGATAAACACCAGCAACAGCCCCATGAACAAGGCGAATACCAGCCCCACTGCCGCCGCACCCGGTAAACGCAGACGTTCCAGGGTGGTGACCAGCCCCTGCATCAGGTAGGCCAGCACCATCCCTGCCAGCACCGGGGCGAGCATGCCACCCAGGGTGAGGACGGCGGTAAAGGCCAGGAACAGCAGGACCGCCAGCACCACGGCCTCCTCGTCGGAGAAGTAGCGCTGAATCCAGTCTCGTAACACTTTGAACATCAATCAACCTCGGGTGGTGGGGGCGAACGGCTCAGGCCTTGCGCAACCAATAACGGTAGACACCGGCCGCGTCTTCTTCATGCAGCAGGGTGTGGCCGGCCAGCCTGGCAAAGGTGCGAAAATCACGCTGGGAGCCGGCATCTGTGGCGATGACCTTGAGCACTGCGCCGCTGGCCAATCGATTGAGCTCCAACTTGGCCTTGAGCAAGGGCAACGGGCAATTGAGGCCGCTGGCATCGAGTTCGGCATCAAAGGCTACAGCGTCGGTCATGGTTTTACTCCGGGCAAGCGTTCAGGCTGCTTAGAATATCTGGTCCGAAGCTCAGTGTCCGGCTACAGTAAGCTCTTTGTCGAAAGGCTCTGTGCATGACTTTTTTGCGCCCCACCCTGCTGACGCTGGCCTGCCTGCTGGCCTCCCCGGGCTTCGCTGACGACCTGCCGTCTCTTGGCGACGCCAGTTCTGCCATTGTCTCGCCACAACAGGAATACCAACTGGGTCGCGCCTGGCTTGCCTACTTGCGCGGCCAGGTCTCGCAGCTCAACGATCCGCAGCTCAAGGATTACGTCGAAACCAGCGTGTACAAGCTGGTGGAGACCAGCCAGGTCAATGACCGCCGCCTGGAATTCATCCTGATCGATAGCCCGCAGCTCAACGCCTTTGCCGCGCCTGGCGGTATCGTCGGGGTCAATGGTGGGCTGTTCCTCAACGCCCAGACCGAAGGTGAATACGCCTCGGTGCTCGCCCACGAATTGGCTCACTTGTCTCAGCGCCACTTCGCCCGGGGCGTCGAAGCGCAACAGCGCATGCAGCTCCCGATGATGGCCGCGATGCTCGGCGGCATCATTGCCGCCGCAGCCGGTGCGGGCGATGCCGGTATTGCCGCGATTGCCGGCACACAGGCAGCCGCGATCCAGGAACAACGACGGTTCTCACGCCAGAACGAACAAGAGGCGGACCGCATCGGCATCCTCAACCTGGAGAAAGCCGGTTACGACCCACGCTCCATGCCGACCATGTTCGAACGCCTGATGCGTCAATACCGCTTCGACGCCAAACCGCCGGAATTCCTGCTGACTCACCCGGTGACAGAGTCGCGCATCGCCGACACCCGCAACCGCGCCGAACAGGCCAAGCCCGGCGGCACGGAAGACAGCTTGCGCTATCAATTGATTCGCGCACGGGTGCAGTTGAAATACGAAGACACGCCAGGCCTCGCCGCCAAGCGCTTCCAGGCCCAACTGGACGAAAATCCGAAAAACGACGTGGCGCGCTATGGTCTGGCAATCGCCCAAATCAAGGGTACCAAACTCAAGGAAGCCCGGGAAAACCTGGCCCCGTTGTTGGCCAAGTCGCCCAACGACATTACCTACAACCTGGCGCAGATCGAGCTGGACATCACTAACAACCGCTTGCCGGAAGCCCAGCAGCGCACTGACCGGATGCTCACCCAGTACCCCGGCAACTATCCGCTGAACCAGGTGCGAGTGGACCTTTTGCTTAAACAGAACCGTACCGCCGATGCGGAAAAGGCCCTGGACGGCTTGCTCAAGTCGCGCCCGGACGATCCGGACGTGTGGTACCAAGTCGCCGAGACGCGCGGCTTGTCCGGCAACATCATCGGCCTGCATCAGGCGCGCGCCGAGTACTTCGCCCTGGTCGGCGATTTCCAGCAAGCCATTCAACAACTGGACTTCGCTAAGCGCCGTGCCGGCAGCAACTTCCCACTGTCGTCGCGTATCGACGCACGCCAGCGTGAGTTGATCGAACAGGAACGCCTGGTGAAAGGGATGATGAGCTAAACCCATCGCCTACAAAAAAGCCCCGCCCTCGTTAAACGAAGGCGGGGCTTTTTATTGGCCGGTTACTCGGCCAGCTTGAAGGTAATGAAGCTGGCACGGCCCTGACGCAGGACACGCATCGATACCGAACGGTTCTTCGGCAGCGCCTTGGCGATGTCGGTGAACTGCTTGGTGGTGTCGATGGCCTGATTGTTCAGGTGAGTAATCACATCACCTGGCTGCAGGCCAATCAAGGCAGCAGGACCGTCCTGCACTTCCTTGATCACCACGCCGTTTTTCAGGTCGAAGGTTTTCTTCTGCTCATCCGTCAGCTCGGCCACGGCAATGCCAAGGCGGTTGCTGCTGCGCTCGGCGCTCGGCTTGGTATTGCCCAGGGCATCCAGGGTCGCGCCTTCTTCAGGGATGGCACCAACGGTCAGCTCAACGTTCTGGCGCTTGCCTTCGCGGATCACTTCCAGCTTGGCCTTGCTGCCCGCCTTAAGCGCGCCCACCAGGTGCGGCAGGTCTGCCGACATGACGATCGGCTGGCCGTTCATGCTCAGAATCACGTCGCCGACTTGCAGGCCACCTTTGGCCGCCGGGCCGCCGTCCTGGATCTGTGCAACCAGCGCACCGGCCGGCTTGTCGAGGCCGAAGGATTCAGCCAGGTCCTTGTTCACTTCCTGGATCACCACGCCCAACCAGCCACGGCTGACCTTGCCGCCGCTTTTCAGTTGGTTGGAAACGTCCATGGCCACGTCGATCGGGATGGCGAACGACACGCCCATGAAGCCACCGGAGCGCGTGTAGATCTGGGAGTTGATGCCGACTACTTCACCGTTCAGGTTGAACAACGGACCACCGGAGTTACCCGGGTTGATCGGCACGTCGGTCTGGATGAACGGCACGTAGTTTTCGTTGGGCAGGCTGCGGCCGATGGCGCTGACGATGCCTTGGGTCACGGTGTGGTCAAAGCCAAACGGCGAACCGATGGCCACGACCCACTGCCCGGCTTTCAGGTCTTGGGACTTGCCCAGTTTCAGTACAGGCAGGTCTTTGCCGTCGATTTTCAGCAACGCCACGTCGGAACGTGGGTCAGTGCCAACCAGCTTGGCTTTCAATTCACTACGGTCAGCCAGGCGGACGATGATCTCGTCAGCGTCGGCAATCACGTGGTTGTTGGTCAGGATGTAGCCATCGGGCGAGATGATGAAGCCCGAGCCCAGGGACTGCGCTTCACGCTGGCCACCGCCGCCGCCACGGGGGGCGCGTTGTTGCGGCATGCCACGTTCGAAGAACTCGCGCAGCATCGGCGGCAGGCCTTCCAGGTCCGGCATCTGCTGGTCGGAGACTTTGCGCTCCGGTAGTTTTTGCGTGGTACTGATGTTCACCACGGCAGGCGAGGCCTGCTCGACCAATTGGGTGAAATCAGGCAGTTCGGCCGCTAGCGCGGGCACGGCCTGCCCCAGCACCAGCACCGTAGCGACTATGGATAAGTAAGACTTCAAGCGTGGTATCGACATACAGCTCCCGTTACGACGTGCAGGGTTGAGCGACAGGGTTCAAGAAACGCCGGAAACTGCGACCGACTTCTCTGTTCCGCGAACAAAACAAGGTCAGCGCCGACAAGCCCTGACCTATAAAAAACATGAGAGTTTTTTGCAAGTGAAAATGCTGGTCCAGACATTTCATGTCTATCGGCAGCCAACCTCGCATGGAATTAGAGTGAAAGGCCAGGATGAACATAAGATTAACGATTCACGGCTTGGCGGCAGGCATTTTTTCAACGCGCACCGACAGCGCGAGGCGCTCAGCGGTGCCGATGGGAATTTCGCCAACCACCGTGACCATCATTTCGCCATCCACCGTATTCAGCCGACGCGACACCGCCACCGTCGGGCCCAACTGGGTACGGGTCTCCGTAACGCTTGCCCCGCTGATCGGTTCAAGGAACACCGAAAACCGTGCCAACCCATCTTCATACATCCGACTGTCGACCGTCGCTTTGGTCTGGGTGTCTTTGCGCGCACTGCTGTTGGTTAGCTGAAAACCCGGCGGCAGCCATTCCAGATGCCATTCTTCGGTAGGTTGCACCTCTGCCGTTTTAGCCGTAGCGACTGCAATCGGCGTGCAATCGCCAGTAGGTTGCAAGTCGCGATCATCCGGCGTGACCGAGGTGTTCAATCGGGTGAACTGGAAACGCTCCAGCAACTGCCCCTGGTCGTTCAACAGCAACGATTTAAGGGGCAACGCGGTATCCCGGTCCAGGTGCAACTCAAAGCCATAGCGGTATTGGTCACGTGGGGTGATCGATACAATCACCGCATTTCGACCGGCCACGCGAGATTTGCCGATGACGGCCAGTTCGTAGAATTGCGTGAGTTTTTGCGGATCAAGCGCACGTGACGGAGCATCACGCGAATTGCCGAGGCCGGCGACAAGGGTACCGCTGACGCATTGCGTCCGACCGTCTACCCGCACGACTTCCTGAGCCGAACCATCGAGCTGCAAAAGCCGCTCGCGGACCTGACCGTCCTGGACACGATGCCAGATGTCATGGGTAGAGAAATTGCCGTTACGCTCGTAGACGAACGTACCTTGGAAACTTTGCTGCTGCTCTGCACGCCCAAGTCGAGTCAGCCAGTCTTGGGCTTCATCAGCATGGGCGGGGAGTGCAAACCAACCACTGAGCAAAAGCGTAAGGAGCGGTATGGCGCGCATAGGGCTCCTCAACGGTTTAGCGGTTTTCCAGGCTTGCCGCGCGAGCATATGGCAGAGCGCTTTCAGTGCCTTTCAAGGCCGATTCCTGTGCGTGTTGGCGCAGGTAGCCTGGAAGACGCTGATCTTGCCAGCCGGATTGCCCTTGAAGCACACCGTTCGCCATCGGGCCGGTAGTGTCGGAGCTTTCCTTGTAGCCTGCCAGTACGGCGGGGCCTTTGACTTGCGGACCCGCCATGATCGGTTGCTGAGTCTGCTGGGCCAGTTCGGCACCGGCGATTTCGTCCTGGTTGTACAGGCGAACACCGGCCAGTACGGCAACAGTCACCGAGGCGGCCACTGCCAGGCGACCCAGGCTACGCCATGGACCCCGTGCAGCTTTTGCCGGAACGGCTTCATCAGCCAGTGCAGCAGAAACGGCCGCAGCAATATCCAGACGAGGGATTAGAAGATCCTTGTGCATCACCGCCCGAGCGACTTGGTAACGAGACCAGGTATCACGGGTTTCGGCATCATCGAATGCGTTGAGCACCCGACGAAGTTCCAGTTCATCCGCTTCGTTATCCATCACTGCGGACAGCGATTCCTGCAGGGCATCACGACTCATGGCGGTTCCTCTCTTGGCTGTCGCCGCTGTCTTTAGTTTTCCTGCAACAACGGTTGCAAGGCTTTATCGATGGCTTCCCGGGCCCGGAAAATCCGTGACCTTACAGTCCCCACCGGACACTGCATGACGCTCGCAATGTCTTCATAACTCAGACCATCGAATTCACGTAAAGTTAACGCAGTACGCAAATCTTCTGGCAGCTGCTGAATAGTGCGATGAACGGTGCCTTCGATCTCGTCGCGCAGCAATGCACGCTCCGGCGACTCGAGATCTTTGAGGCCGTGATCACCATCGTAAAATTCTGCATCTTCCGAACTGACATCACTATCCGGTGGGCGGCGTCCGCGAGACACCAGATAGTTCTTCGCCGTGTTGATGGCGATGCGGTAGAGCCACGTGTAAAACGCACTGTCACCGCGAAAATTGCCCAGTGCACGGTATGCCTTGATAAAGGCTTCCTGTGCAACGTCCTGCGCTTCATGGGTGTCGTGCACAAACCGCACGATCAACCCGAGAATTTTGTGCTGGTATTTCAGCACTAGCAGATCAAAAGCTCGCTTGTCGCCGCGTTGAACGCGCTCGACCAGCTGCTGATCCTCTTCCTGGGTTAGCATGAACACTCCTCGTTGTACTTAAAGGAGGCTTGCATAACTGAACGATCAGGCTTGCAAACATAGACTCGGACTTTTCGCAAAAGTTCTCCCCCTCCAAGCAAGTTTCCGGCATGCACTGATTTGGCACACACGAAAAACGCAGCACGGGCGATGCCGGCTGCGCGAATAATCTTGTCGCCGGTTCCCTGACGCGTCCAATGCTCCCGACGGGCCAATAAACTCAACGTTTTCCCAGCTTTCGGGCAACCTGCTATTGAGTCGGGGCTTATGCAAAAAGTTCCCACTTCAATAACCGGTCTATTTACCTTGGCCGTGCACCGTAATTTCACACTGCCACGAATGCGCGGCTATTGTGCCGCTCCCCCCCTCTATATACTAGTAGCCCGTGTGACCCTTTGATTCGCCGATCCAGGCGTCCTGTTTGCGCCAGCCCCTGTGGATCGCTTTTTGCGGAATCCTTCAAATGAGCCAACAGTTTCAACACGATGTCCTGGTGATTGGCAGCGGCGCGGCCGGCTTAAGCCTTGCGCTGACCCTCCCCAGCCACCTGCGCATTGCAGTGCTGAGTAAAGGCGACCTGGCCAATGGCTCGACGTTCTGGGCCCAGGGCGGTGTTGCCGCCGTACTGGACGACACCGACACGGTGCAGTCCCACGTCGAAGACACCCTCAACGCCGGCGGCGGCCTGTGCCACGAAGACGCGGTGCGCTTTACCGTCGAACATAGCCGCGAAGCGATTCAATGGCTGATCGACCAGGGGGTGCCGTTTACCCGCGATGATCACGCGGGCAGTGATGACAGCGGCTTCGAGTTCCACCTGACCCGCGAAGGCGGGCACAGCCATCGGCGCATCATCCACGCCGCCGACGCCACCGGTGCCGCGATCTTCAAGACCCTGCTCGAACAAGCCCGCCAACGCCCGAACATCGAATTGCTGGAGCAGCGGGTCGCCGTCGACCTGATCACCGAGAAACGGCTGGGCCTGTCGGGCGAGCGCTGCCTCGGCGCCTACGTGCTCAACCGCAACAGCGGCGAAGTCGACACCTACGGCGCCCGCTTCACCCTTCTCGCCTCGGGCGGCGCGGCCAAGGTCTATCTCTATACCAGCAACCCCGACGGTGCCTGTGGCGACGGCATCGCCATGGCCTGGCGCTCGGGCTGCCGGGTGGCCAACCTGGAATTCAACCAGTTCCACCCCACCTGCTTGTACCACCCACAGGCCAAGAGCTTCCTGATCACCGAAGCCCTGCGCGGCGAAGGCGCACACCTGAAACTGCCGAACGGCGAGCGCTTCATGCAGCGCTTCGACCCGCGCGCCGAACTGGCCCCGCGCGACATCGTCGCCCGCGCCATCGACCATGAAATGAAGCGCCTGGGCATCGACTGCGTCTACCTGGACATCAGCCACAAACCCGAAGCATTCATCAAGACCCACTTCCCGACGGTCTACGAGCGCTGCCTGACATTCAACATCGACATCACCAAAGGCCCGATCCCGGTGGTGCCGGCCGCGCACTACACCTGCGGCGGCGTGATGGTCGACCAACACGGGCGCACCGACGTGCCCGGCCTGTACGCGATTGGCGAAACCAGCTTCACCGGCCTGCACGGCGCCAACCGCATGGCCAGCAACTCGCTGCTCGAATGTTTCGTCTATGCGCGTTCGGCGGCGGCAGACATTCTTGAACAACTGCCGCACATCCCCGTACCCGCCGCCCTGCCCCGCTGGGACGCCAGCCAGGTGACCGATTCGGACGAAGACGTGATCATCGCCCACAACTGGGACGAACTGCGGCGCTTCATGTGGGACTACGTAGGCATCGTGCGCACCAACAAACGCCTGCAACGCGCGCAACACCGCGTGCGACTGTTGCTGGATGAGATCGACGAGTTCTACAGCAACTATAAAGTCAGCCGCGACTTGATTGAGTTGCGCAACCTGGCCCAAGTGGCGGAACTGATGATCCGCTCGGCCATGGAGCGCAAGGAAAGCCGGGGCCTGCATTACACCCTCGACTACCCGCAGATGCTGCCCGAGGCCCGCGATACTATTCTGGTGCCAACCACCTACGGCGACTGAACTTCAGGCGAACCCGCAGGCGCCGGTGGACATCGGCGGCCTGCGAATCGCTGGGCACGCAGATCGACCGCACCGCCCATTCACCCTGTACCCGATAGCGCAGCACTACGATCAACGGCAGCGCCAGGCTGTCGGGACGTAGCTGCACGCGGTGCCAGCCACGCGCAGCGCTCCATAGCTGCCACCCGTTTTCATCACGGCGCAGGCCACGAATCGACGAACGGTGAGTCAGCCGGATATGGCGCGGGACAACCCAGGCGGCGTGAGCCAGGCACAGCAACAGGCCAAGGCTTGAATAAGGCAGGTCGAGCAGCAGCAGCGCACCCAGCGCGAACGCCTGGGCAAGGAGATAGGCCGCCAGCAACAGCCGCGAGGCCTGCCAGCGACATTCGAAGACGGGATTACTTGGGCTGGACACGATCCAGAATCATCCGAACCATGCGCTGCAGCTCCGGATCTTCCGATTCGGCGCGTTCCATGAACCAGCCAAACATGTCCTGGTCTTCGCATTCCAGCAGGCGGACGTAACAGTCGCGATCCACTTGGTTGAGCGTCGAGTAAACCTCTCGGACGAACGGCACCAACAACACATCCAGCTCAAGCATGCCGCGACGGCTGTGCCAGTAGAGGCGATTAAGTTCTACATCTTCGACCATGGAACGCTCCTCAAATAGATTGCAAGTATACAGGCCCTAAGGCGCCGGAACAGTCGGCTTTGGTCGCCCCCTACAGAAACTATCCATTTGTCGGGCGCCCCTCTATGATGCACCTATGACTTTTTGACCTGCGATGACCCATGGCCGACTCTGCTTTCTTCTGCCCCCTCACCCACGAAGGCGTTCTGGCCGTCCGCGGCGCCGACGCTGCCAAGTTCCTGCAAGGCCAACTCACCTGTAACCTTAATTACCTGAGCGACACCCAGGCCAGCCTCGGCGCGCGCTGCACGCAAAAAGGCCGCATGCAGTCGAGCTTTCGCATCCTGTTGCAAAGTGATGGCGTGCTGCTTGCCATGGCCACCGAGTTGCTGGAACCGCAACTGGCGGACCTGAAGAAGTACGCGGTGTTCTCCAAATCCAAACTCACCGACGAAAGCGCCGCCTGGGTGCGTTTCGGCCTGGCGGACGCGGATCAGGCGCTGGCAAGCCTGGGCCTGGAACTGCCGGCCGCGACCGACAGCGTCGCCCGCAGCGAACATTTGATCGCCATCCGCGTATCCCCAGGTCGCATCGAACTTTGGGCGCCCGCCGAGCAAGCCGAAGCCGTGCGCAGCCAATTGGCCGCGCAGTTGCAACAGGCTGACTTGAATGAGTGGCTGCTGGGCCAGGTCCGCGCCGGCATCGGCCAGGTCATGCCGCAGACCCGCGAGCTGTTTATCCCACAGATGCTTAATCTGCAGGCCGTGGGCGGCGTCAGCTTCAAGAAAGGCTGCTACACCGGCCAGGAAATCGTCGCGCGCATGCAGTACCTGGGCAAACTCAAGCGTCGCCTGTACCGCCTGAGCCTGAATGCCACTGAATTGCCCGAGCCCGGCACACCACTGTTTTCTCCCAGCCACAACAGTTCGATCGGCGAAGTGGTGATCGCGGCAAAAGCTGACCAAGGGGTTGAACTTCTGGCCGTGCTGCAAGCCGAAGCTGCCGAGAGTGGCGATGTGCATTTAGGCACCCTCGAAGGTCCCGGCTTGCAACTGCTTGAGCTGCCATACCAACTGGACCGGGATCGAGAGATCCAGCACTGATCGCCGCACCCCTTTGCAACACCTTAGAGAGCATGAATGAACGAGCTGGCGGAAAAAGTCCAACAGGCTTTGATTGCGGCCATCAACAACGATGACCTGGTGCTGCCGACATTACCGGAAGTGGCCCTGAACATTCGTCAGGCCGCCGAAGACCCGGAGATCGGCATCAGCCACTTGAGCAAAGTGATCGGTCGCGACACCGCGTTGTCGGCGCGCTTGATCAAAGTGGTCAACAGCCCGCTGTTGCGGGCGACACAGGAAGTCACCGACCTGCACACCGCCATCACCCGGCTGGGCACCAACTACAGCAGCAACCTGGCGATCGGCCTGGTGATGGAGCAGATCTTCCACGCCCGCTCCGAAGTGGTCGAACAGAAAATGCGCGACGTCTGGCGCCGCAGCCTGGAAGTGGCCGGCGTCAGCTATGCCTTGTGCCGCAGCCACAGCCAGCTCAAGCCGGACCAGGCAGCGCTCGGAGGGCTGGTGCATCAGATCGGTGTGCTGCCGATCCTGACCTACGCCGAAGACCATTACGAATTGCTCTCTGACCCGGTCAGCCTCAACCACATGATCGAGAGCATCCACCCGATGCTCGGCGACAAACTGCTGGCTGTCTGGGACTTCCCGGAAATGCTGGCGAAACTGCCAGGCCAATACCTCGACCTGGAGCGCGACTCTGCGAGCCTCGACTATATCGACCTGGTCCAAGTTGCCGTGCTGTATTGCCATCGTGGCACCGCGCATCCGCTGGCGGATGTGCCGGTCTCCAGCCTGCCGGCGATCAAGAAGCTGCGCCTGGACCCTTACAGCGACCGCGTGCGTGCAGAGCTGGATGAAGCACGGTCGATGTTCTACTGATCAACCGGCGATAAAACTGACCCGCACTTTCAAGCCTGCCGATTCGCCATCATGCAGGCTGATCTGGGCCAGATGCGCGCGACAGATTTCACCGACAATCGCCAGGCCCAGGCCAGAGCCCATGCCCTGCTGGCTGCGGCGATAGAAGCGCTCGAACACGCGGTCGCGCTCGTCCAGCGGAATGCCCGGGCCATCATCTTCCACTTCCAGCACCGCCGGCGACGTCACGCGCAGGATCACATTGCCGCCGGGCGGCGTATGGGCCAGGGCGTTATCCACCAGGTTGCTCAGCAGCTCGTTGAGCAGCGTCGGCTCCCCGCGCATCCACACAGGTGTGTCCGCCTCCAACGCCAGCGCCACCCCACGCGCATGGGCCAACGGCGCCATGGCCATGCCCAGCTCGCGGGCCAACTGGCTGAGGTCGAGCAATT
>NZ_JAKNRV010000085.1:0-17335 GCF_023072625.1 Pseudomonas emilianonis | reverse complement strand
AAAGCCTCTGGCTACGCCTGGCCCGACCCTACGCCGGGGATACCCACGGCCTGCACCTGCCGTTGATTCCCGGCACCGAAGTCGCCATCGCCTTTGAACAGGGCGACCCGGACCGGCCTTACATCGCCCACGCGTTGCATGACAGCCAACACGTTGATCATGTGACTTTGCGCAATTACAAACGCAACGTGCTGCGCACGCCGGCGAATAACAAGCTGCGCATGGATGACACGCGGGGGCAGGAGCATATCAAGGTCAGTACTGAGCACAGTGGTAAGAGCCAGCTCAGCCTGGGGCATCTGGTGGATGCCAAGCGTAAAAAGCGCGGCGAAGGATTTGAGCTGCGTACAGATGCTTGGGGAAGCATTCGCGCAGGCAAAGGGTTGTTCATCAGTACGGATACACAGGCCAAGGCCTCTGGTGATGTGCTCACCATGGCGCCCGCCACCGATCTGGTCGCGGGAGCCAAACAACAAATCGCGGATTGGCAGGCAATCGCCCAGTCTCACCACAGCCGCAAGCCAGCCATCGATGGGCTGCAACAGTTCCAGGACAACGCCAAAGACCTGAACGCCTCGGCCATCCTACTCAGTGCGCCCAAGGGCATTGGCGCCGTAACCCCAGAATGCTTGCTGCTCAAAAGCGGCAACGCGATGTACGTGCAAAGCAACGACGAGATCAACCTGGCCGCCGCTCAACGGCTGTCTGTCCACGCGAATCAGGCCATTTCCCTGCTTGCCCAGCAGGAAGGCATGCGCCTGGTGTCCGGCAAGGGGCCGCTGGAAATCGAATCCCACGGCGACGTGATGAAGCTGATTGCCCAGCAAGACATCACCCTGCAGACCGTACAGGGGCATCTGCAACTGACGGCGAAGAATGGCATCACCCTGGGGTGTGGAGGCGGCTATATCCGCATTACGCCCCAAGGCGAGATCCAGATTCATGGTCCGGGGTTGATCAGCATTAAGGGCAAGCATCGGCTGAATCCAGGAACCAGTGAGGAATTCCCGTTACCTCAATTGCCCAGCTCGGTGTGCAAGGAGTGCCTGAAAAAGGCGCAGGCCGCGGCCCAGGGCTTCGTACCCAGGGGCGCACAAGCATGAGCGCTGTTCCTCGCAATACCTGGATAGAACTGCTGGAAGTTTCCTGCTCACAAGTCTCCGTTACGTGCCTGGATATCATCATTGATCAGGCCGGCAGCGACTCCCCATTACTGCCCAGTGTTCTCAGCGTCGAGCCCGCACTGCCTTGGTATTCCCTATTTACCGGGTTGCCGGAGGCGGGTGCCGACGAATTGGCACCGTTGCTGGTCCGTGTCGATTTGGCGCAGCCCCTGCAACGCCAGTGGCTGGTTGGCCTCGTGCAAGCGCTGAATGGCCGCTCGCAATTGTTGGTGCTGGGGTCGCTCTGGCCCTTCCAGGCTTTGGCTGAACACCTCGGTCGGTGCCTGGAAGTGCGCAACGGCGGGTACCTGGGGTTGTTGCGTTATTACGACCCGCGGCTGTTCCCCTTGCTGTTTAGCCATGTGCTTGAACCCCAGCAACAGCAACCGTTGTTACGCCCCGCGGTTTTCTGGAGCTGGCTGGATCGCGACGGCTCTCCCAAACGGCTTGCGGGCACGGCAGATACGCCTGAGTTGCCGGAGGATTTCACCCCTATCGAGCTGAGCGACAGCCAGCTGGAAACGCTTAGCTGCGCAAGTGACGCCACGGTGGCGATGGTGAGTCTTGCCGATGCGTTGCCATCCGCGTGGCGTGCCGAACAGCGCTTTCAGGCGTGCTACGCGGCAATGCTTGATGCCACTCAGGCCGGGTTGTTACTCAATTCCCAGCGTGAAGCCCACACCCTCGACAGGTTACGTAACGCCTGCGCGACCCACACCAGCGAAGACAGGAAATGAACGTTATGCCCAGACCCACGGACGGCAGGTATCGCCTCGCCCTGCTCGGAGCCCTTGTTGGCGCATTGCTCGCGCAAAGCGCCCTGGCCAGCACCCTTGAAGCCATTAACCACACCCACTGGGCGATCAACCGCTTTAGTGTCGACGGTCGATCGGGTATCGACATCATCGGTCCGTATCAGGGGGGCGGGGGAGGTTGCTGTTACGTCGCTCCGTCGCGCTGGCAGCCGGGAATGACGGTGCGTGTTGATTGGGAACGCGGTGTCGGTGGCACCGAAGATTATCCGGGTACCGGTGATTGGCCAAAATTTTTAGCATGGGAAAAAACAATAAAAGCCCAAAAACGCCAACACAGCAAAGTCGTTCCGGTCCCGGACTACACCGGCCAAAAAGTCTGCGGCCTCACCGTGCACTTCCTGCCCTGTGATGAACTCCAGGTCACGACCTCCTGCTACGCCTATGGCAGCCCCGAATACCCGATCAAAACCCCGCTGCACCTGCCGGAGCCTCAGTCATGTCCGAAGTGAAACATGCCAGTGTCTGGGTCCCTCCACCGTTTCCGGCGGGAGGCCGTTTGCCAAGCCGCGTCGAACAGGTCCAACAAAATATCCTACGCCAGTGCGAGCAGGAGCGCGGCTACCAGGATGCCCTGTGCCTGGCGGCCGGTTATCGGGTTACGCCACCGTGCTGCAAGACGTTGCACATCAGCCTGTTCTTCGACGGCACCGGTAATAATCTGAATGATGACTTGTACATAGCCACTAAGCCGCACCCAACCAATATCGCCCGGCTGTTTCGCGCCACCATCGGGGACGGGTATGCCGGTGGTACCGGGCACCGCGACGAGGCCCAGCGGTTGACCGATGCGGTGGGCACCGGCAATGGCCAGTACTTCAAGTACTACATGCCCGGCGTCGGCACGCCGTTTGCGGAGGTGGGCGACCTGGATTTCACTGCTGCCGGGCTGGCAGGTGCCTGGTTCGGCGAAGAGCGGATCAACTGGGGACTGCTGATGCTAATCGATGCCCTGCGGCGCACGCTGGGTTTGCCCCGACAGGACAACGCGAGCCTGAAGGCGGCGGTCGGCGCCATGGGCACGTTGCCAGGGCTGGAATTTATCAAGGGCCAAGCCAACCGTGCCGCAGTGTTCAGCAAGCAGCTCAAGGCGATTGAAAAGCCGTTGCGCCTGGCGCTGGCACAGCCAAACCCCGGCTCGTCGAAACTGTTGGGCATCAAGTTGTATGTTTTTGGCTTTTCCCGTGGCGCGTCGGCGGCGCGAGCCTTTGTCAGTTGGTTGAACGAGCTGATGCGTTACCGACCGTTCCTTAAACTGGACGATCTGGAAGTCCCACTTAGTGTGGAGTACCTGGGGTTGCTGGACACCGTGGCCTCGGTGGGCATTGCCGATATTATGCCAGGAGCAGACGGGCATATGGCCTGGGCCGATGGTAATCAGGAGCTTCCCGGTGGTGGGCTGGTCAAGCGTTGCCTGCATCTTGCGGCGAGTTTTGAGCAGCGCCTGTGTTTTCCGCTGGAGTCGATTCGCCGCGAGAGTGGCAGTTATCCGGTGAACAGTGTGGAAGTGATCTATCCGGGGGTGCACTCGGATTTGGGCGGAGGTTATCCGCCTGGGGATCAGGGGAAGGCGAACGGCGAAAACGATCACCTGTTGCTTTCGCAAATTCCATTGAATGATTTGTATGCCGACGCCTTCGCGCACGGCGCACCGCTAAAGGTCCCGAAAAACACTTTACCAATCGGATTGCGCGATGAGCTTTGGCGAGTAATGACGCCCGAAGTACTTTTAGAGTTCATCGCTGCGCCAATTTTGACAGCTCGATTCAACGCTTGGCGCCAGATTACTCTCGGACTGCCACCCGCTTCCCAACCGCTATCCGCTGAACAGATAGAGCGCTATCAACCCTTAACGTCCACCACCACACTAGAACAGGCCGCACGCACCCAGTTGGGCTGGATCACTGCCTGGCGCATCGACCGCTATGCCTTCGCCAGCCTGAAGCAGAAATCGTTCTACCTTGAGGCTAGCGATACCGAAGCCGACCCGGCAGTACGAAAAAAAGCGGAGTCGGATCGTAACGAGAAACAGGCAACGATTAAATCAAAGCGCAAGGTACAACTCGCCCTGGAACGCAGTGGTCGAGCGCAGCCAAAAACACCGGAGCCTGGCGTTAAGGATTTCGACGCGGACATGGGGAAAACCCAACTGCGCGAAGCCGCCGAGGAGTTTGGTGCCGCCTACCGCGACCCCGATCACCTGGCCTCCAATCTGAGTCGAGTATTACCGGCTAACGCTCCGCCCGTGGCGGTGTTGCGCATCATCACCGCTGACGCACGCGTCGAGTGCCGGCAGATGAAAGCATCGGGTCGGGCCAGGGTAAGTCAGCTGTTTCCGCCGCCAACCGGTCAGCACAATCATCCAAACGAAAATACCCGGGGTCCGGTAGACGAAACCAGCAACGCCTCGCAGCCTGCGGGGCTGTTGCGAGCGCTGCTGGATGATCAGGTTCACGATTCCCGCGCCTGGTTTCTTTATTCAATGGGGCGCGAGTGGATGGGCAGCTATTTCCGTGAGCGCATGGTGTTTTTCGGCGAAGCCAGCAGAAGAGAGCTTGCGCTTAATCCTGAAGTGAAAGCGACGATGCTCGCCGGGCGCACGCCTTTGCCAAGCTCGGGACTTTCCGTTGCCGCTCAATTACCCGTCATGAATGCACAACGTATGGCCGAGGCTCAGCAAGCCATCGAGGCGCACTGGGACGCTTATTACGCCAAGGTCAGCGAGGTTAGTAATGCGCCGGCCTGACCTTGTCTTTCGACGCTCTGTTTCAGGAGTAAAACCCGTGTCTCATTCAATTTCGTATCGAGTACTGATGTGGGCCCTCTGCGGCCTGGTTGGGGCTGTGCTGGTGCAGAGCGCTCACGCCAGCACCCTTGAAGCCATTAACCACACCCACTGGGCCATTAACCGATTCAGTGTTGACGGTCGATCCGGGATCGACATCATCGGACCGTACCAAGGGGGCGGGGGAGGTTGCTGTTACGTCGCCCCGTCGCGCTGGCAGCCGGGAGTGACGGTGCGTGTAGATTGGGAAACAGGTGTTGGTAGTTCAAAAGGTTTTCCTGGCTTTGCCGACAGGCCTAAATATTTAGCTTGGAGGGATCAGATACGAGCCCAAAAACGCCAACACAGCAAACTAGTCCCCATCCCCGACTACACCGGCCAAAAAGTCTGCGGCCTAACCGTACATTTCCTGCCCTGCGATGAACTCCAGGTCACCACCTCCTGCTACGCCTATGGCAGCCCCGAATACCCGATCAAAACCCCGCTGCACTTACCGGAGCCTCAGTCATGTCCGACGTAATGTGCGGTCTTAATCGGGAGGTGCGGTGATGCCCAGACCCGCGGACGGCAGGTATCGCCTCGCCCTGCTCGGAGCCCTTGTTGGCGCATTGCTCGCGCAAAGCGCCCTGGCCAGCACCCTTGAAGCCATTAACCACACCCACTGGGCGATCAATCGCTTTAGTGTCGACGGTCGATCGGGTATCGACATCATCGGTCCGTATCAGGGGGGCGGGGGAGGTTGCTGTTACGTCGCTCCGTCGCGCTGGCAGCCGGGAATGACGGTGCGTGTTGATTGGGAACGCGGTGTCGCATACGCCGATGGATTCCCCGGTTACGAAGATTGGCCCAAGTATCTTGCGTGGGAAAAGCAGATTGACGCGCAAACGAGCAGGCACTCGAAGGTAGTACCAGTCCCTGATTACACGGACCAGAAAGTCTGTGGTCTCACCGTACACTTTCTTCCGTGCGATGAGATCCAGGTCACCACCTCCTGTTATGCCTATGGTAGTCCCGAGTACCCGATCAAGACCCCGCTGCACTTGCCGGAGCCTCAATCATGTCCGAAATGAAACATGCCAGTGTTTGGTATCCGCAGCCATTTCCATTCCGTGGACGTTTGCCTCGCCGCGTCGAACAGGTTCAGCAAAATATCCTTCGACAGTGCGAGCTGGAGCGAGGTTATCAAGATGCATTGTGCCTGGCGGCCGGTTATCGGGTTACGCCACCGTGCTGCAAGACGGTGCACATCAGCCTGTTTTTCGACGGCACTGGCAATAATCTGAATGATGACCTGTACATAGCCAATAAGCCGCACCCGACCAATATCGCCCGGCTGTTTCGCGCCACCGTCGGGGATGGGTATGCCGGTGGCACCGGGCACAGTGACAAGGCCCAGCGTTTGACCGATGCGACGGGCACCGGCAATGGCCAGTACTTCAAGTACTACATGCCCGGCGTCGGCACGCCGTTTGCAGAGGTGGGCGACCTGGATTTCACCGCTGTCGGGCTGGCGGGCGCCTGGTTCGGCGAAGAGCGGATCAACTGGGGACTGCTGATGCTTATCGATGCCCTGCGGCGCACGCTGGGTTTGCCTCGGCTGGACAACGCGAGCCTGAAGGCGTCGGTAGCCGCCATGGGAACGCTTCCCGGGCTGGAATTTATCAAGGGCCAAGCCAACCGTGCCGCAGTGTTCAGCAAGCAGCTCAAGGCGATTGAAAAGCCGTTGCGCCTGGCGCTGGCACAGCCAAACCCAGGCTCATCGAAACTGTTGGGCATCAAGTTGTATGTTTTTGGCTTTTCCCGTGGCGCGTCGGCGGCGCGGGCCTTTGTCAGTTGGTTGAATGAGCTGATGCGTTACCGACCGTTCCTTAAACTGGACGATCTGGAAGTCCCGCTGAGTGTGGAGTACCTGGGGTTACTGGACACCGTGGCCTCGGTGGGCATTGCCGATATTATGCCAGGAGTAGATGGGCATATGGCCTGGGCGGATGGTAATCAGGAGCTTCCCGGTGGTGGGCTGGTCAAGCGTTGCCTGCATCTTGCGGCGAGTTTTGAGCAGCGCCTGTGTTTTCCGCTGGAGTCGATTCGCCGCGAGAGTGGCAGTTATCCGGTGAACAGTGTGGAAGTGGTTTATCCGGGGGTGCACTCGGATTTGGGCGGAGGGTATCCGCCTGGGGATCAGGGGAAGGCTTTCAGCGAAGATGCGCGGGTAGGGGACGCACTTCTGCTGTCGCAAATTGCGTTGAACGATCTGTATGCGGACGCGTTTGTTTATGGAGCCCCGCTGAAAGTACCACTCGCTTCATTACCAGTTGGGTTACGTCATGAGCTTTGGAGGGCGATGGAAGCTGATGTGGAGAAATCTTTTGCCACCGCACCAACTTTAGTCAACCGCTTCAACGCCTGGCGCCAGATGACTCTGGGCCTGCCCCATGTTTCCCACCCTCTGCCCATCGAACAAATTGAACGCTACCAGCCCCTCGCGACCACCACCACGCTGGAACAGGCCGCACGCACCCAGTTGGGCTGGATCACTGCCTGGCGCATCGACCGCTATGCCTTCGCCAGCCTGAAGCAGAAATCGTTCTACCTTGAGGCTAGCGATACCGAAGCCGACCCGGCAGTACGTAAAAAAGCGGAGTCGGATCGCAACGAGAAACAGGCAACGATTAAATCAAAGCGCAAGGTGCAACTCGCCCTTGAGCGCAGTGGCCAAGCGCAGCCAAAAACACCGGAGCCTGGCGTTAAGGATTTCGACGCGGACATGGGGCAAACCCAACTGCGCGAAGCCGCCGAGGAGTTTGGTGCCGCCTACCGCGACCCCGATCACCTGGCCTCCAACCTGAGTCGGGTATTACCGGCTAACGCTCCGCCCGTGGCGGTGTTGCGCATCATCACCGCTGACGCACGCGTCGAGTGCCGACAGATGAAAGCGGCGGGGCGGGCCAGGGTAAGTCAGCTGTTTCCGCCGCCAGCCGGTCAGCACAATCATCCAAACGAAATTACCCAGGGCCCGGTAGACGAAACCAGCAACGCCTCGCAGCCTGCGGGGCTGTTGCGAGCGCTGCTGGATGATCAGGTCCACGATTCCCGCGCCTGGTTTCTTTATTCAATGGGGCGCGAGTGGATGGGCAGCTACTTCCGTGAGCGCATGGTGTTTTTCGGCGAAGCCAGCAGAAGAGAGCTTGCGCTTAATCCTGAAGTGAAAGCGACGATGCTCGCCGGGCTCACGCCTTTGCCAAGCTCGGGACTTTCCGTTGCCGCTCAACCACCCGTCATGGATGCACAACGTATGGCCGAGGCTCAGCAAGCCATCGAGGCGCACTGGCACGCTTATTACGCCAAGGTTAGCGAGGTGAGCAATGCGTCGGCCTGATCTTGTCTTTCGACGCTCTGTTTCAGGAGTAAAACCCGTGTCTCACCCAATTTCGTATCGAGTACTGATGGGGGCTCTCTGCGGCCTGGTTGGGGCTGCGTTGGTGCAGAGCGCTCACGCCAGCACCCTTGAAGCCATTAACCACACCCACTGGGCCATTAACCGATTCAGTGTTGACGGTCGATCTGGGATCGACATCATCGGACCGTACCAGGGGGGGGGGGAGGTTGCTGTTACGTCGCGCCGTCGCGCTGGCAGCCGGGAATGACGGTGCGTGTTGATTGGGAAACCGGTGTGGCTTACGCAGATGATTCTCCTGGCTATGCCGACTGGCCAAAATACTTAGCGTGGGTTGAAAAAATTGATGCGCAAACTCGTCGCCACAGCAAACTAGTCCCCATCCCCGACTACACCGGCCAAAAAGTCTGCGGCCTAACCGTACATTTCCTGCCCTGCGATGAACTCCAGGTCACCACCTCCTGCTACGCCTATGGCAGCCCCGAATACCCGATCAAAACCCCGCTGCACTTGCCGGAGCCTCAGTCATGTCCGACGTAATGTGCGGTCTTAATCGGGAGGTGCGGTGATGCCCATACCCACGGACGGCAGGTATCGCCTCGCCCTGCTCGGAGCCCTTGTTGGCGCATTGCTCGTGCAGAACGCTCATGCCAGCACCCTTGAAGCCATAAACCACACCCACTGGGCTATCAACCGCTTTAGTGTCGACGGTCGATCGGGTATCGACATCATCGGTCCGTATCAGGGGGGTGGGGGAGGTTGCTGTTACGTCGCTCCGTCGCGCTGGCAGCCGGGAATGACGGTGCGTGTTGATTGGGAGACCGGTGTGGCTTATTCCTTCGACTTTCCAGGGTACGAAGATCGGCAAAAATATTTGGCTTGGATTGAAAAACTTGATGCGCAAAAGCGCAAACACTCCAAGGTTGTGTTCGTACCCGATTACAGCGGCCAAAAAGTTTGTGGCCTCACTGTGCACTTCCTTCCCTGCGATGAACTCCAGGTCACGACCTCTTGCTACGCCTATGGCCGCCCCGAATACCCGATTAAAACCCCGCTGCACCTGCCGGAGCCTAAGTCATGTCCAAAGTGAAACATGCCAGTGTCTGGGTCCCTCCACCGTTTCCGGCGGGAGGCCGCTTGCCTCGACGCGTCGAACAGGTCCAACAAAATATCCTACGCCAGTGCGAGCAGGAGCGCGGCTACCAGGATGCCCTGTGCCTGGCGGCCGGTTATCGGGTTACGCCACCGTGCTGCAAGACGTTGCACATCAGCCTGTTCTTCGACGGCACCGGCAATAATCTAAATGATGACTTGTACATAGCCACTAAGCCGCACCCAACCAATATCGCCCGGCTGTTTCGCGCCACCATCGGGGACGGGTATGCCGGTGGTACCGGGCACCGCGACGAGGCCCAGCGGTTGACCGATGCGGCAGGCACCGGCAATGGCCAGTACTTCAAGTACTACATGCCCGGCGTCGGCACGCCGTTTGCGGAGGTGGGCGACCTGGATTTCACCGCTGTCGGGCTGGCGGGCGCCTGGTTCGGTGAAGAGCGGATCAACTGGGGCTTGTTGATGCTTATTGATGCCCTGCGGCGCACGCTGGGTTTACCTCGGCCGGACAACGCGAGCCTGAAGGCGTCGGTAGCTGCCATGGGAACGCTTCCCGGGCTGGAATTTATCAAGGGCCAAGCCAACCGTGCCGCAGTGTTCAGCAAGCAGCTCAAGGCGATTGAAAAGCCGTTGCGTCTGGCGCTGGCACAGCCAAACCCCGGCTCGTCGAAACTGTTGGGCATCAAGTTGTATGTTTTTGGCTTTTCCCGTGGCGCGTCGGCGGCGCGTGCCTTTGTCAGTTGGTTGAACGAGCTGATGCGTTACCGACCGTTCCTTAAACTGGACGATCTGGAAGTCCCGCTGAGTGTGGAGTACCTGGGGTTACTGGACACCGTGGCCTCGGTGGGCATTGCCGATATTATGCCAGGAGCAGATGGGCATATGGCCTGGGCCGATGGTAATCAGGAGCTTCCCGGTGGTGGGCTGGTCAAGCGTTGCCTGCATCTTGCGGCGAGTTTTGAGCAGCGCCTGTGTTTTCCGCTGGAGTCGATTCGCCGCGAGAGTGGCAGTTATCCGGTGAACAGTGTGGAGGTGATTTATCCGGGGGTGCACTCGGATTTGGGCGGAGGTTATCCGCCTGGGGATCAGGGGAAGGCTTTTAGCACAGATTCGCGATTAGGGGGTGGGCTATTGCTGTCTCAAATCGCCTTGCATGAGATATATGCCGACGCCTTTGCGTATGGCGCACCATTAAAAGTGCCTCCGCATTCTTTACCAATCAGTCTGCGGCACGAACTTTGGCGTGCAATGGAAACTGAGTTGCAAAGAGAGTTTGATGTTTCTTCAACTCTGGTTACCCGCTTCAATGCCTGGCGTCAGATTACTTTGGGCCTGCCCCATGTTTCCCACCCTCTGCCCATCGAACAAATTGAACGCTACCAGCCCCTCGCGACCACCACCACGCTAGAACAGGCCGCACGCACCCAGTTGGGCTGGATCACTGCCTGGCGCATCGACCGCTATGCCTTCGCCAGCCTGAAGCAGAAATCATTCTACCTTGAGGCTAGCGATACCGAAGCCGATCCGGCAGTACGTAAAAAAGCGGAGTCGGATCGTAACGAGAAACAGGCAACGATTAAATCAAAGCGCAAGGTACAACTCGCCCTTGAGCGCAGTGGCCAAGCGCAGCCAAAAACACCGGAGCCTGGCGTTAAGGATTTCGACGCGGACATGGGGCAAACCCAACTGCGCGAAGCCGCCGAGGAGTTTGGTGCCGCCTACCGCGACCCCGATCATCTGGCCTCCAACCTGAGTCGAGTATTACCGGCTAACGCTCCGCCCGTGGCGGTGTTGCGCATCATCACCGCTGACGCACGCGTCGAGTGCCGACAGATGAAAGCGGCGGGGCGGGCCAGGGTAAGTCAGCTGTTTCCGCCGCCAGCCGGTCAGCACAATCATCCAAACGAAAATACCCGGGGTCCGGTAGACGAAACCAGCAACGCCTCGCAGCCTGCGGGGCTGTTGCGAGCGCTGTTGGATGATCAGGTCCACGATTCCCGCGCCTGGTTTCTTTATTCAATGGGGCGCGAGTGGATGGGCAGCTATTTCCGTGAGCGCATGGTGTTTTTCGGCGAAGCCAGCAGAAGAGAGCTTGCGCTTAATCCTGAAGTGAAAGCGACGATGCTCGCCGGGCGCACGCCTTTGCCAAGCTCGGGACCTTCCGTTGCCGTTCAATTACCCGTCATGGATGCACAACGTATGGCCGAGGCTCAGCAGGCCATCGAGGCACACTGGAACGCTTATTACGCCAAGGTCAGCGAGGTGAGCAATGCGCCGGCCTGACCCCGTCTTTCGATGCTCTGCTCCAGGAGGCAAACTCATGTCCAATCCTATTTCGTATCGAGTGCTGATGGCTGCCTTATGCGGTCTGGTTGGGGCTGTGCTTGTGCAAAGCGCTCAGGCCAGCACCCTTGAAGCTATCAATCACACTCACTGGGCCATTAACCGCTTCAGTGTCGACGGTCGCTCGGGTATCGACATTGTTGGGCCGTACCAAGGTGGCGGGGGAGGTTGCTGTTACGTCGCCCCGTCGCGCTGGCAGCCGGGAATGACTGTACGTGTTGATTGGGAAACAGGAGAGGGCAGTTCAGCAGGGTTTCCCGGCTTTGCGGATCGGGAAAAATACTATGCTTGGGTTGATAAAATTGATGCGAAAAAACGTCGACTTACGAAGTTAGTACCAGTCCCCGACTACACCGGCCAAAAAGTCTGCGGCCTAACCGTGCATTTCCTGCCCTGCGATGAACTCCAGGTCACCACCTCCTGCTACGCCTATGGCAGCCCCGAATACCCGATCAAAACCCCGCTGCACTTGCCGGAGCCTCAGTCATGTCCGAAGTAATGTGCGGTCTTAATCGGGAGGTGCGGTGATGAAGCCGGTGATTCGTCAAGGAGACACGTTGGAAGAATTTGGCGGCGAAGTGCTGGAGGGGCATTACGAGTGTCATGGTAAGCCGATGGCCTGTCAGGGCGACGCCGTGCGCTGCAACCTGCACGGTCGCACCGAGATCGCCGAAGGCACCGACCTGCTGCACATCGACGGCCGGCCGGCGGCGCTGCATGGCCACCGCTGTAAATGCGGATGCACGCTGGTCAGCTCAATGCCGGACACGCAGGTGGCCTATTGAATACCGCGCCTGCGTTTGCCGCTTATCCCTTGGTTCCAGCCCCGGTGTACTCACGCTGGATGGTCAGCGGAGTGACCTTGCTGGTTGTTTTGGTCGGTCTGGGCGTGGTGTCGCGATCGGTCATTGAACCGCATGTGGCGGTTACCGCTGTGGCCTTTGCATCACTGGTCTGGTTGTTGGCATTGCTGTTGCGCGTTTTGTACTTTCGCCTCAATCGGCATAACGCACAGCGTTATCACGAGGCAGCCGAACAGGTCAGCCAGGCGTGGTGGATGCACCATCGGCAGCATGTCGGGCTGGTCGAGTCCGTGCTGGTATCCGCGCCATGCACCACACCGGAACAGGGGCTACTGCTATTCAGCTCAGACCACCAGCCACCCGCGCCGCAGGCAACGCTTGAAGGGCGAGCGATTCATCTTGTTCAGGTGTTTGGAAATGATGTCGCCGAACGTGAGCGCAATTTAGCGATTTTGCTCGCACTACAGTGGCACCGACAGCGTAATGAACACTCAGCCGTGCAGCCGCTACGTTGCTACTGGCAGGGTTCGCTGTCGGCATGGCAAGCATTTGCCGAACAAATGGCGCGGTGTTCTCCCCCGGTTCAACTGCCTGAACAGCCAGAGCCTTGGGAGGGTATTCGTACCCTGGATTCGGTTATTGACCAATTGCAGGGCGCTCCCGCAACGGCCTGCGTCCTCTGCGCCGGTTGCCAGTCCTCGACTATCCAGCAGGAGATTCCTTTGCCGGCAGGAGAGGCGGCGGTGCTCTGGTTATTCGGTCCTGAAGGCACTGTGCGTTTTTCTCGCGGCGAATGGTTTTCGGCTGATACCGAGCAACTCTCTACGGTCGCTAAGCGTGCTCTGCAACAGCGCGAACTAACCGCCCCCACTGACGTGTGCGTGTCGTTCGCTCAGCCAACTGTGCCTGAGCTGCCTGCCGCTGGCTGGAACACCAAGCAGCACGTGCAAGACGCCAACTTTGGCGCCCTGGAGCATCTACAGGCCATGGTCGTACAAACCCTGGCTGCCTGGTACGTCGAGCTACATCAGGTGCCTTGCGCCTGGTTGGCGAACGACCCTCATCACACCCTGGCCCTTGGAGTTGTGGAACCCGATGACTCAAATAGTTGAATCTCCGAAAATATCCTCTGGGAAGACGGCGTTATTACTCGCTGTGATCCTGGCGGTACTTGTCGCTGCGGGGGCCGCGATCTGGTGGTTGTTGATGGAGCCCAGGCTTCTCAGCCGTGCCGTGATGCGGGATGTCGTGCTCAAGGGCATATTGCTGTGGGCATTGTTGTTCGGCATGGCGCTGGTGGCCTGGCAGATTGTCCAAAAGGGCATCCGCAAGTTAGTGCTCGGTTCCCGGTTGTTGCCAGTGCCCCCTCCCGCCGAACCCGATGGACAGCCGGACCTGGCAGAGATAATTCAAGGCCTGCGCAAGCACTACGGCCTCTTCTGGCGCCACAAAATCCGCCTGCTTCTCGTCATCGGCGAACCCACCGAAATCGAAGCCATCGCCCCCACACTGGCTAATCAGCAATGGCTCGAAGGCCAAGGCACAGTCCTGCTGTGGGGTGGCAGTGCCCAGGCCGCGCTGGATCAATCATTCCCTAAGCACTGGAGTGGGCTGAGCCGCAGGCGTGCGCTGGACGGGGTGGTTTGGGCGTTGAACAAAACCCAGGCCGCCGACGATGCCGCGATGGGCAAAGGTGTACGCCAGGTGCAGCGCCTTGCCCGTGACCTGCACTGGCAGTTGCCGTTATACCTCTGGCAGGTCTGCGACAGTACATGGGCGCAGGACACTCGCAAGGCGCAGCCGGTGGGTTGCCGGTTGCCCGAGCGGTTCACGGCGGCGGGATTGGAAACCGCGCTGACGCGCTTGCTGGAGCCTTTGCGGCGCGAGGGCTTGGCGCAGATGAACGGTGTGATGAAGCATGATTTTCTGCTGCGCCTGTCCCGGGATTTACAGGGCGAGGGCATCGCCCGCTGGTGTCAGACGCTGGCGCCGCTGGGTAGCGACTTTGCCCAGGGTGTGCCGCTGCGTGGGGTGTGGTTCAGCCTGCCGGTACAGCGCTCGCCGCATGATCAACAACAGGAGTGGTCGGTTGCCCCGGTGTGGCACGGCGTACTCGGCGATAACGCCAGTGGCCGCCGGCTGGGCTGGAGCGTGCCGCGCGTTGGCTATGCGCTGGTGTTGGGTTTGGCGACGTTATGGGGCGCCGGATTGTTGCTCTCGTTTGTCAGCAACCGTGCGCAAATCGCCCAGGTGCAAAGTTCGTTGGCGGCATTGCAGCAGACGGGCAGTAGCGACGAGCAACTCAGCGCAATCAACGATCTGATGCGCGAACTGGCGCGTCTGGATTACCGCGCCGAACACGGCGCTCCTTGGTACCAGCGCTTCGGCCTGAATCAAACCCCAGCGCTGCTTGAAACGGTGTGGCCACGCTACGTCGAAGCCAACAACCGCCTGATCCGTGACCCGGCGGCGGACAATTTACGACGACAGCTAAACGCGTTGATCAGCCTGCCTGTGGGCAGCGAGCAACGGGCAGCGCGAGCCCAGTCTGCCTACGAGCAACTGAAGGCTTACCTGATGATGGCGCGCCCGCAAAAAGCCGACGCCACCTTCCTGACCAAAGCCCTGCGCAACGCCGAGCCGGTGCGCGACGGTGTATCGCCGGGACTTTGGCAAAGTCTGGCGCCTAACCTGTGGCAGTTCTATGGCGAGCACTTGGCGGCGCACCCGGCCTGGGCTATCAGCGCTGACCCGAGGCTGGTTGCTCAGGCCCGACAGGTTCTGCTTGGGCTGTTGGGCCAGCGCAATGCAGAAACCAGTCTTTACCAGCAGGTCCTCGACACAGCGGCCAATCAATACCCAGCGCTAAGCGTGCAAAACATGGTGGGTGAAACCGATGTTCTGGCGCTGTTCTACACCGAAGCCAGTGTACCGGGCGTGTTCACGCGCCAGGCCTGGGAGGGCCAGGTGCGCCAAGCCATCGATGCGATCGCCGACGCGCGCCGCGAGGAAATCGACTGGGTGCTCAGCGACAAACCCGCCGATATCGACACCCGCCTGAGCCCGGACCAGCTCCGCGAACGGCTCACCGAACGCTACTTCCAGGATTACGCCAGTGCCTGGCTGGGCTTTCTCAACAGCCTGCGCTGGAACCCAGCCAATAGCTTGGGCGATGTGATCGACCAACTGACCTTGATGACTGATGTGCGCCAATCGCCGCTGATTGCCCTGATGAACACGCTGGCCTATCAAGGGCAGGCCGGCACTCGCAACCAGGCCCTGGCCGACTCGTTGATACAGTCCGCGCAAAAGCTGATTGCCAAGGACAATGGGCCGATGATTGATCAACTGGCACAAACGCCGCGCAGTCCGCTGGAGGCGACTTTCGGGCCGTTATTGAGCCTGCTCGGCAAAGACCCCGAGGCCAAGGCCGACAATGACCGCTTGAGCCTGCAGGCGTTCCTGACCCGCGTCACCAGGCTGCGCCTGAAATTGCAGCAAGTCAGCAATGCGCCTGATCCGCAGGAAATGACCCAAGCCCTGGCACAAACCGTGTTTCAAGGCAAGAGCGTCGACCTGACAGACACGCAGTCCTACGGCAGCCTGATTGCGGCCAGCCTGGGAGCAGAGTGGAATGGGGTCGGCCATACGCTTTTTGTGCAGCCTTTAGATGAAGCGTGGCAACGGGTTTTGCAACCCTCGGCTGCCGGGCTCAATAGTCAGTGGCAGCGCTCAATCGTTGGTGATTGGCAGAGTGCTTTTGCTGGGCGCTACCCCTTTGCGCAAACCTCCAGCGATTCCTCGTTGCCGATGCTGGGGCAGATGATCCGTGCCGACTCCGGGCGTATCGAGCAGTTTTTACGCAGCCAACTGAGCGGTGTGCTGCGCAAGGAAGGCAGCCGCTGGGTCGCCGACCCGCGCCATAGCCAGGGGTTGCGGATTAATCCGCAGTTTCTGGCGGCGATTAACCAACTGAGCCATCTGGCTGATGTGATCTATACCGACGGCGGCATGGGTTTGAGCTTCGAGCTTCAAGGCAAACCGGTGCGAGATGTCGTGCAAACCACCTTCATCCTCAATGGCGCGCACCATCAGTATTTCAACCAGAAAGAGCGTTGGCAGCGTTTCAATTGGCCAGGGCGCGGTGACCATCCCGGCGCTAGCCTGAGCTGGACCAGCATCCATACCGGCGAGCGCCTGTTCGGTGATTACCAGGGGACCTGGGGCCTGATCCGCTTGCTGGAAAAAGCTCGAATCACCCCCTTGGACGACGGCGACAGCCGCTACCGCATGGTCCTCAAGGCCCCTGATGGTTTGAACCTGACGTGGAACCTGCGCACCGAACTGGGCGCGGGGCCTCTGGCCTTGCTCAAGCTGCGTAACTTCACGTTGCCGCCACAGATCTTCCTCACCCAGGGCACCGCGCAAGTGCCGTATGCGCAGAGCGGGGTTTTTGAATGAGCCTGTACACCTTGATCACCGATTGTCTGGGCGAGCGCGACCCTTTGGCCTTGGCCCGCAGCCAAGCCGAGCGCTGGCAGACGTGGCTTCAACCGATCAGCGCAGACTCGCCGGTAGGCGAAGACCCAGGCTATGACGATGACTTCCAACGCATGCGCGAGGAGGTCAACAAGCTCTCCGGTGCGGATGCCGAGCGGGTGGTTCAACTGGCAGAACAGCTGCTGACCCACACCTGCAAAGACCTGCGCGTCGCTACGTATTACCTGTGGGCACGCGTGCAGAAGGACGGCGAGGCCGGGTTGGCGGATGGCCTCGGTTTGCTCGCCGCGCTGGTGGAACGTTTCGCCGCCGATGTGCTGCCGTCGCGGCCCAATAGCCGCAAGATGGCGCTGGAATGGCTGGCCAGCGGCAAGGTGCTGGACAGTCTGTCGCAGTACCCCGAAGTGGTGCGCAGCGAAGCC
>NZ_JAKNRV010000084.1:0-17387 GCF_023072625.1 Pseudomonas emilianonis | reverse complement strand
TTTGCTACCGGGCGGCAACTATGTCGAACCTCGGCGCCTTGGCCAGTGTCTGCACTTAATGCCATTGAATTCGCTCATCGATAAAGGAGTCCCTCGATGCCTCAAGCACCGATTCTTAACCAGCGCAATGTCTCCAGCGCCGAACTGAGCCCGGCCGACAAAAACCAGATCAGCCACCGCGCCCGCGCCATGGCTTTGCTGCGCCAACGCCTGAGCTTGAAATGACCGAGAACACCTCTGCGCAGCCGCTGATCCACGGCGGCGCGCAAACACCCCGTGCGGCCCTGCCCCAATTGCCGCCCCTGGCGCTGTACATCCACATCCCGTGGTGCGTGCGCAAATGCCCTTATTGCGACTTCAACTCCCACACCGCCAGCCCAGTGTTACCGGAAGAAGAGTACGTCGACGCGCTGCTGGCCGACCTCGATCAGGACCTACACGCCGTTTATGGTCGGGAGCTGAGCTCGATCTTCTTCGGTGGCGGCACGCCGAGCCTGTTCAGCGCCGTCGCGCTGGGCCGCCTGCTCAAGGGCGTACAAGCGCGCATCCCGTTTGCCGACGACATCGAGATCACCCTGGAAGCCAACCCGGGGACGTTCGAGCAAGAAAAGTTCGTGGCTTACCGCAAGCTGGGAATCAATCGCCTGTCCATCGGCATCCAGAGCTTCCAGCAGGAAAAACTCGAAGCCCTGGGCCGCATCCACAATGGCGATGAAGCCGTGCGCGCCGCCGGCATGGCGCGCCAGGCCGGGTTCGACAACTTCAACCTGGACTTGATGCACGGTTTGCCCGATCAGTCCCTGGACGACGCTCTGAGCGACCTGCGCCAGGCCATCGCGCTCAATCCGACCCATTTATCGTGGTACCAACTGACCCTGGAGCCCAACACCGTATTCTGGAACCAACCGCCCACGCTGCCGGAAGACGACACCCTGTGGGATATCCAGGAAGCCGGCCAGGCGCTGCTGGCCGAACACGGTTACGCGCAATATGAAGTCTCGGCCTATGCGCAACCGGGCCGTGCGGCGCGACACAACCTCAACTACTGGAGCTTTGGTGACTTCATCGGCATCGGCGCTGGCGCCCATGGCAAGCTCAGCCACCCGGACGGGCGCATCGTCCGTACCTGGAAGACCCGCGCACCGAAGGACTACCTAAACCCGGACAAAAGTTTCCTGGCCGGCGCGAAGGAGCTGACCAACGAAGAGCTACCGTTCGAGTTCCTGATGAACGCCCTGCGCCTCACCGAAGGCGTCGACGCCAGGCTCTACGCCGAACGCACCGGGCTGGCCCCGACGAGCCTCGCGCAAGGCCGCACCGAAGCAGAACAAAGTGGCTTAATGCAGGTCGAACCGTCACGCCTGGCGGCGACCGACCGCGGGCAACTCTTTCTCAATGACCTGCTGCAGAAGTTTTTGAGCTGATCGCTCTTAAGGAAATCGAATGGATTTGGTACTCGACCTGCTCGCCACCGTGTCCCGCTGGAGCCGCAGCAACCTGTCGGAAATCTCCCTGGCCCTCGTCGGCTGCCTGTTGGTGCTGTTCGGCGCCGACATCAAAGGCTGGGTCGAAGCCCGCCTGGGCAGCATCGCCGGCGCCTTGCGCGTGCCGTTGATGGCCCTGCTGTGCATGATCGGCAGCGGCGCGGCGCTGATCTACGCCACCCCGTGGATTGTGCGGGGGTTGAGCCAGTTCAATAACTACAGCCTGGCGCCGGTATTGGTGGTGGTGCTGGTGTTGATCGGCGTCGTCGCAGACCGCCGCTGATCTCAAACCCAGATACAAAACAATGTGGGAGGGGGCTTGCCCCCGATAGCAGAGTATCAGTCAACCACTCTATGGCTGACCCACCGCTATCGGGGCAAGCCCCCTCCCACATTTTTTATCGCATTCCAAGCCAATGACTTGTCAGTCGACTTTCTCGAACTTCAAATCCCACACCCCATGCCCCAACCGCTCGCCGCGACGTTCGAACTTGGTGATCGGGCGTTCGGTCGGGCGTGGCACGCATTTGCCGTCTTCGGCCAGGTTGCGGTAGCCGGGGGCGACGTTCATCACTTCCAGCATGTATTCCGCGTAGGGTTCCCAGTCGGTGGCCATGTGCAGGATGCCGCCGACTTTCAGCTTGCTACGCACCAACTCGGCGAAGGACGCCTGGACGATGCGGCGCTTGTGGTGACGGCTTTTGTGCCATGGGTCCGGGAAAAACAGCATCAGGCGGTCGAGGCTGTTGTCGGCGATGCAGCGGTTGAGCACTTCAATCGCGTCGCAGTCGTAGACCCGCAGGTTGGTCAAACCCTGAGTCAGCACGCCATTGAGCAGCGCGCCGACACCCGGGCGGTGGACTTCCACACCGATGAAATCCTGTTCCGGCGCGGCTGCGGCCATGTCCAGCAGGGAGTGGCCCATGCCGAAGCCGATTTCCAGGGAGCGCGGGGCCGAACGGCCGAACACTTGGTCATAGTCCACCGGCGCGTCGGCCAGGGGCAGGACGAACAGCGGCGTGCCTTGCTCCAGGCCCTTTTGCTGGCCTTCGGTCATGCGACCGGCGCGCATCACAAAACTCTTGATGCGGCGGTGTTTGGACTCGTCGCCCTGTTCCACGGTGTTCGGCGTTTCGTTTGATTCAGTCATCAATGGCTCTTACTTGATCAGACCATCCAGCGGCGAGGAGGCGCTGGCATAGAGTTTCTTCGGCATGCGCCCGGCGAGGTAGGCCAGGCGGCCCGCGACGATGGCGTGTTTCATGGCTTCGGCCATCATGATCGGCTGTTGGGCATTGGCGATGGCCGAATTCATCAGCACCGCTTCGCAGCCCAGTTCCATGGCGATGGTGGCGTCGGAGGCAGTCCCCACGCCGGCATCCACCAGCACCGGGATCTTGGCTTCTTCGAGGATGATCTGCAGGTTGTACGGGTTGCAGATCCCAAGGCCAGTGCCGATCAGCCCGGCCAGCGGCATCACGGCGATGCAGCCGATTTCAGCCAGTTGGCGAGCGATGATCGGGTCATCGCTGGTGTAGACCATCACGTCGAAGCCTTCCTTGACCAGGGTTTCGGCGGCCTTGAGGGTTTCGATCACGTTGGGGAACAGGGTTTTCTGGTCGGCCAGTACTTCCAGCTTCACCAGATTGTGGCCGTCGAGCAGTTCACGGGCCAGGCGGCAGGTGCGCACGGCTTCGATGGCGTCGTAGCAACCAGCGGTGTTCGGCAGGATGGTGTAGCGGTCCGGCGGCAGGATATCCAGCAGGTTCGGTTCGCCCGGGTTCTGGCCGATGTTGGTGCGGCGCACGGCCACGGTCACGATCTCGGCGCCCGAGGCTTCGATGGCCAGGCGGGTTTCTTCCATGTCGCGGTACTTACCGGTGCCGACCAGCAGACGGGACTGGTAGGTACGACCGGCCAGGACGAAGGGCTTGTCGCTACGAACGATGCTCATGGGAAATCCTCGAAATGGGGTGAGGTTCTGCAGAATTCGGGGCCACGTAGGCGTGGCGCGAAGGACTAGCCGCCGCCGATGGCGTGGACCACTTCCACCTGATCACCTTCGGTGAGCGCGGTCTCGGCGTGCTGGCTACGCGGGACGATATCCTGGTTGAGTTCCACTGCGACGCGACGCCCGGTCAGGTCCAGACGGGTCAGCAGGGCCGCGACGGTTTCGCCGTCGGGCAGTTCAAGGGATTCGCCGTTCAACTGAATGCGCATGCCATGGGCCGCCATCGTTTTTAGGGGCAAGCATTCTAGCCCGATTGGCGTAGCTGGCCCAAGACCCTTTGATCAGCGGCGCGCTTCAAGCCGCCAGTTGCAAGCGCCACGCCGCCAGCCCCAGGAGGAACCAACCGAGCAGAAACGCCAGGCCGCCAAACGGCGTGATGATGCCGAGCTTGCTGATGCCGGTCATCGTCAGCACGTACAGGCTGCCGGAGAACAGCAGGATGCCGACGACAAACGACACGCCCGCCCACGTGACCAGGCGTCCGGGCAGGTGCGCGGCGAGCAGCGCCACGCCGAACAGCGCCAGGGTGTGGACCAATTGGTAGGTCACGCCGGTATGGAAGATCGCCAGGTACTCGGCGCTCAGGCGGTTTTTCAGGCCGTGGGCGGCGAACGCACCGAGAGCGACACCGGTGAAGCCGAAAAAGGCAGCCAACATCAGAAAGCCACGCAGCATGAGGAACTCCAGTCAGACTCATTGGGCAGGGTCTGTATAATGGCCCGCTCAACGGGTTCGGCCAAGCCATCTCTATGCTGCGTATCCTCTTCAGTCGTGTTTTCAAAGTCGTGAAATGGTTTGCCATCGGCAGCGTGTTGCTGGTGCTGCTGTTTCGTGTCGTACCGCCGCCGTTCACCGCGCTGATGGTGGAGCGCAAGATCGAGTCCTGGTTTGACGGCGAGCCGATTGACCTGCAGCGCACCTGGGTGCCGTGGGATGAGATTTCCAACGACCTCAAAGTGGCGGTGATGGCGGGTGAAGACCAGCGTTTCCCCGAGCATTGGGGCTTCGATTTTGGCGCGATCCAGGCGGCAATCCTGCACAACGAGCGCGGCGGCTCGATCCGTGGCGCCAGTACGCTGAGCCAGCAGGTGTCGAAGAACCTGTTCCTGTGGGCCGGCCGCAGTTATCTGCGCAAGGGCCTGGAGGCCTGGTTTACCGGGCTGATCGAAGTACTGTGGCCCAAGCAGCGGATTCTTGAGGTATACCTCAACAGCGTGGAATGGGATGAAGGGGTGTTCGGCGCCGAAGCAGCGGCGCGCCATCACTTTGGGGTGAGTGCCAAGGCGCTTTCTCGGCAGCAGGCCAGCTACCTGGCGGCGGTGTTGCCCAATCCGCGGGTGTGGAGCGCCAGCCATCCGACGGCGTATGTGGCGCGGCGGGCGGCGTGGATTCGCCAGCAGATGGGCCAGTTGGGTGGGGATGGCTATTTGGTTGAGTTGAACAATTCGCGCAAGGCACCCTGGTCCGACTAACACAACACAGACAAATGTGGGAGGGGCGGTGCGACGATTCGACTTGCCCCCGATAGCGGTGGATCAGTCACCTTGATGTCGACTGACACTCTGCTATCGGGAGCAAGCCCCCTCCCACACTTTTAAGCAGCGATCGACAGCTTCAGCTTGTTCATCGCGCTTTTCTCAAGCTGACGAATTCGCTCGGCCGACACGTTGTACTTCTGCGCCAAGTCGTGCAGCGTGGCTTTTTCTTCGGCCAGCCAGCGCTGGTAGAGGATGTCACGGCTACGGTCGTCCAGCACTTCCAGCGCTTCGTGCAGGTTGTGGTTGGAGTTGTCGCTCCAATCGGCATCTTCGAGTTGACGCGCCGGGTCGTACCGGTGGTCTTCCAGGTAGTTGGCCGGCGATTGGAAGGCGCTGTCGTCGTCCGCTTCGGCGGCCGGGTCGAAGGCCATGTCATGGCCGGTCAGGCGACTTTCCATCTCGCGCACTTCACGCGGTTCCACACCAAGGCTTTCGGCCACGCGGTGGACTTCCTCGTTGTTCAGCCACGCCAGACGTTTTTTCTGGCTGCGCAGGTTGAAGAACAGCTTGCGCTGGGCCTTGGTGGTCGCGACTTTCACGATGCGCCAGTTGCGCAGGATGAACTCGTGGATTTCCGCCTTGATCCAATGCACGGCGAACGACACCAGGCGCACACCCATTTCCGGGTTGAAGCGCTTCACAGCCTTCATCAGGCCGACGTTGCCTTCCTGGATCAGGTCTGCCTGGGCCAGGCCGTAGCCGCTATAGCTACGGGCGATATGTACGACAAAACGCAGGTGGGCGAGCACCATCTGCCGAGCCGCCCCCAAATCCTGCTCATAGTAGAGACTCTCGGCCAGTTCACGCTCCTGCTCCGGCGTCAGCAATGGAATGCTGTTAACCGTATGCACATAAGCCTCAAGGTTCGCACCCGGGGCCAAGGCATAGACAGGTTGCAAAGAAGTGGTCATACGAAAAAACCTCCGACTCACATAACTCGTGCAGTTCAGCACTGCGAAAATTGACCGGGAACCGTAGGACAAGTTCCCTAAACCACTGATACGGTCAATACAAACGAAACCACATTAATCTGACATTAACTACTTCGGTGCCAGCTCACGTAAATGCCGTGCGACCGCAATCCACGCACCGATATACCCCAACAAGACCGCGCCAAGCAAGAGCGAGAGACCATCTGCGACCGGCACTCCGGCCAGGGCGAAATCACTGCCGTACAAGCCGGCCAGCCCGATGACCGCGTCGTTCAGCCAGTCCAGGCCGAACGCCAATAAGCCCCAGGACAAAATCCCCGCACCGAAGCCATAAAGCGCGCCCATGTACAGAAAAGGACGACGCACATAGCTGTCCGTGCCGCCGACCAGTTTAATCACTTCTATCTCGGTGCGGCGGTTTTCAATATGAAGACGAATGGTATTACCTATCACCAAAAGTAATGCAGACACCAACAATACCGTCAGGCCGAACACAAAGCGGTCACCCAGCTTGAGAATCGCCGCCAGGCGCTCCACCCAGACTAGATCAAGTTGCGCCTGTTGCACCTTGGGCATCTCTGCGAGTTTTTGTCGCAGGGCTTCCAGGGCTGGCTTGTCGACTTCATTGGGCGTCACCAGCACCACGCCCGGCAGTGGGTTCTGCGGCAGCTCTTTGAGCGCCTCACCCAAGCCCGACTGTTGCTGGAATTCCTCAAGGGCCTGATCGCGACTGATGTACTCGGCATCCGCCACGCCCGGCAGGTTCTTGATCTCTTCGCGCAAGGCCTCGCCATCTTTGGCGCTGGCATCCAGGTTCAGGTACAGCGAAATCTGCGCCGCGCGCTGCCAGGAACCGCCAAGGCGCTCCACATTATTAAGCAGCAGTGACAAGCCCATCGGCAGGCTCAAGGCCACTGCCATCACCATGCAGGTGAAAAAGCTGCCGATTGGCTGCTTGCCCAGGCGGCGCAGGCTGTCGAGCAAGCTGGCACGGTGGTTTTCGACCCAGGAGCGCAGCAGCGTGGAGAAGTCCGGGCCATCGTCTTCGTCGTGTTTTTTCTTTTTCGGTTGCGGGTCGGCCGGTTTCGGCGCCACGCGCTCGGAAACCTTGGGGCTGCGTGTCGCACTCATACGCCAGCCTCCCCGTCACCGATCAGGCGACCGCGTTGCAGGGTCAGCATGCGATGGCGCATGCGCGCGATCAGTGCCAGGTCGTGACTGGCGATCAGCACGCTGGTGCCCAGGCGGTTGATGTCTTCGAACACGCCCATGATCTCGGCCGCCAGGCGCGGGTCGAGGTTACCGGTGGGTTCGTCCGCCAGCAGCAAGGCCGGGCGGTGGACGATGGCGCGGGCAATGCCGACGCGCTGTTGCTGGCCGGTGGACAGGTCGCCGGGATAGAGGTCGGTCTTGTCCGACAGCGCCACGCGCTCCAGGGCCGAGTCCACACGTTTGATGATTTCGGCCTTGGACAGCCCAAGGATCTGCAACGGCAGCGCGATGTTATTGAACACCGTGCGATCGAACAGCAACTGGTGGTTCTGGAACACCACGCCGATCTGGCGGCGCAGGAACGGAATCTGCGAATTGCTGATGGTGGCCAGGTCCTGGCCCGCCAGCAGGAGTTTGCCGGTGGTCGGGCGTTCCATGGCCAGCAGCAGGCGCAACAGGGTACTTTTACCGGCGCCCGAATGGCCGGTGACAAACAAGAATTCGCCGCGACGTACTCGAAAGCTCAGCTCATGCAAGCCGACATGCCCGTTGGCATAGCGTTTACCGACCTGTTCGAATCGAATCATGAACGCTCCCGCTCGGCAAACAGTGCCTGGACAAAGGGTTCGGCTTCAAAGGTGCGCAGGTCGTCGATACCTTCACCAACGCCGATGTAACGAATCGGCAACCCGAACTGTTTGGCCAAGGCAAAGATCACGCCGCCCTTGGCCGTGCCGTCGAGCTTAGTCAATGCCAGGCCGGTCAATTGCACCGTCTGGTGGAATTGTTTGGCCTGGCTGATGGCGTTCTGGCCCGTACCGGCGTCGAGCACCAGCAAGACTTCGTGCGGGGCTTCGGCGTCGAGCTTGCCGATCACGCGGCGCACTTTCTTCAGCTCCTCCATCAGATTGTCTTTGGTGTGCAGGCGACCGGCGGTATCGGCGATCAGCACGTCAATGTTACGGGCCTTGGCGGCTTGCACGGCATCGAAGATCACCGAGGCGGAATCGGCGCCGGTGTGCTGGGCGATCACCGGGATCTTGTTGCGTTCGCCCCAGACTTGCAGCTGTTCGACGGCAGCGGCACGGAAGGTATCGCCGGCGGCGAGCATGACTTTCTTGCCCTCCAACTGCAGCTTCTTGGCCAGTTTGCCGATGGTGGTGGTCTTGCCGGCGCCGTTGACGCCCACCACGAGGATCACGAACGGCGTCTTCGGGGTGATCACCAGCGGCGCTTCCACCGGTTTGAGCATCGCGGCCAGCTCGGCCTGCAGGGATTTGTACAGCGCATCGGCGTCGGTCAACTGCTTGCGCGCGACCTTCTGGGTCAGGCTCTGGATGATCACGGCAGTGGCTTCGACGCCCACGTCGGCGGTCAGCAGGCGAGTCTCGATGTCTTCCAGCAGTTCGTCATCGATGGTCTTCTTGCCCAGGAACAGGCTGGCCATGCCTTCGCCGATGGTCGCGCTAGTTTTGCTCAGGCCTTGCTTGAGGCGGGCGAAGAACCCGGTTTTGCTGGTTTCGGCAGCAGCAACGGGCGCCGGCTCGGCAGGCGGCTCGATCACGGCAGGCGCGAAGACCACAACAGGCGCGGGAGTCGGCTCGACCACCACCGGTTCAACCAGCGGAATCGGCGGCGTCACATGCTCGGTCTGCACATCGTCGACCAGTGCCACGGGCTCTTCGGCCACCGGCAGTTCCAGCCACGGCTTGTGCTCGGGCTCGGCTTGCACCACCGGCTGCAATACCGGTTCAGCCATCGGCAACACCACCGGCGCCGGCGGTGCGGCGTCTACGACGGGTTCAGGGATCGGCTCAGATTGAACCTGCGGCTGTTCGACGACGGTTTCCTGCGGCTTTTTGCGCAGCCATCCGAACAGGCCTTTTTTCTCGCCAGCCGCAGCTGGGCTCTTCTTGTCGTCGTTGGAACCAAACATGGAGGACGGCTATCTCAAGGTAGCGACGCGCCAAGGGCGCCTCGGTAAATAAAAATTCAATGAAGAACAGACTGCTTTAACGCTCGCTCGTTCATGCGCAACATTTTGTGAGGCGTAAATAAGCGCCTCAACAAATCGATTCAATATGAAACTGAAGCGATAAAATCGGCGAAAAGCTGAAGATTATCGGGGAAAATCACCCTCTTTTTCAACATTCCTACGACTGGGACCGGAACAAGATGACGACCGCAGTGGCCGTCCCCAAATCGGATCAGTATCCTAGCACCTCCTCGCCCGCCGACGCTAAGACCAAGCGGGCAGCCCAACAGGTTTAAAAACGAATGAATGCTCTAGCCCGCCGCGCCGCAGGCCTGCTGCTCAGCACAGTTTGTCTGCCCCTCTCAGCCTTGGCTGCCGACCCACAACCCACCCATGAATTCACCCTGGATAACGGCCTCAAAGTGGTCGTGCGCGAAGATCATCGCGCGCCGGTGGTGGTTTCCCAGGTCTGGTACAAAGTCGGCTCGAGCTACGAAACCCCGGGCCAGACCGGTTTGTCCCACGCCCTGGAACACATGATGTTCAAGGGCAGCGCCAAGGTCGGCCCCGGCGAAGCCTCGCTGATCCTGCGCGACCTGGGCGCCGAAGAAAACGCCTTCACCAGCGACGACTACACCGCCTATTACCAGGTGCTGGCGCGTGACCGCCTGGGCGTCGCCTTCGAACTCGAAGCCGACCGCATGGCCAGCCTGCGCCTGCCGGCCGACGAGTTCAGCCGCGAGATCGAGGTAATCAAGGAAGAACGCCGCCTGCGCACCGACGACAACCCGATGTCCAAGGCCTTCGAGCGCTTCAAGGCCATGGCCTTCCCGGCCAGCGGCTATCACACGCCGACCATCGGCTGGATGGCCGACCTGGAACGCATGAAGGTCGAAGAGCTGCGCCACTGGTACCAGTCCTGGTATGTGCCGAACAACGCCACCCTGGTAGTAGTGGGCGACGTGACCCCGGACGAGGTGAAGAACCTGGCCCAGCGCTACTTCGGCCCAATCCCCAAGCGTGATGTACCGCCGGCCAAGATCCCGCTGGAACTGGCCGAGCCCGGCGAGCGCTTGCTGACCCTGCATGTGCAAACCCAACTGCCGAGCGTGATCCTGGGCTTCAACGTGCCCGGCCTGGCCACCGCGACAGACAAACGCTCGGTACAAGCCCTGCGCCTGATCTCGGCCCTGCTCGATGGCGGCTACAGCGCACGTATTTCGGAACAGTTGGAACGGGGTGAAGAGCTGGTATCCGCCGCCTCCACCCACTACGACGCCTACACCCGCGGTGACAGCCTGTTCACCCTGAGCGCCACCCCCAACCAACAGAAGAAAAAGACCATCGCCCAAGCCGAAGCCGGCCTGTGGCGCCTGCTGGAAGAACTCAAAGGCAAGCCGCCGACCGCCGAAGAGCTGGAGCGTATCCGCGCTCAGGTCATCGCCGGCTTGGTCTACCAGCGTGACTCCATTACCAGCCAGGCCACCGCCATAGGCTCCCTGGAAACCGTCGGCCTGTCCTGGAAACTGATGGACACCGAACTGGCCGACCTGCAAAGCGTGACCCCGGACGATATCCAGAAGGCCGCACGTACTTACTTCACCCGCGAACGTCTCAGCGTCGCCCATGTCCTGCCTGAGGAGACCGCTCATGAGTGATCGCAAAAGCAGCCTGATCCTGCCCGGCCTGATCGCCGTCACCTTGATCGCAGCGAGCGCCGTGTATTTCCTGCGCCCAAGCGAATCCGTCGCCAGCCCGGCCCTGGAAAAAGCCCAGTCGGCCAACACGCTGCAATCCCTGGCGGAGCTGGACGGCAAGGCGCCGACCAACCGCAAGCTCGACGTGCAAACCTGGAACACCGCCGAAGGCGCCAAGGTGCTGTTCGTCGAAGCCCACGAATTGCCGATGTTCGACATGCGCATCCTGTTCGCCGCCGGCAGCAGCCAGGACGGCGACGTCCCGGGCGTGGCGCTGATGACCAACGCCATGCTCAACGAAGGCGTGCCAGGCAAGAATGTGAGCCAGATCGCCAGCGGCTTTGAAGGCCTCGGCGCGGACTTTGGCAATGGCGCTTTTCGCGACATGGCGCTGGTATCCCTGCGCAGCCTGAGCGACAGCGACAAGCGCGACGCCGCCCTGGCGCTGTTTGACCAGGTGATCGGCAAACCGACCTTCCCCGCCGACTCCCTGGCGCGCATCAAGAACCAGATCCTCGCCGGCTTTGAGTACCAGAAGCAGAACCCCGGCAAACTGGCGAGCCTGGAGCTGTTCAAGCGCCTGTACGGCGACCACCCGTATGCTCACCCGAGCGAAGGCACGGCCGAGAGCGTCCCGAAGATCACCCAGGCGCAGTTGCAGGCATTCCACGCCAAGGCATACGCCGCGGGTAACGCGGTGATTGCCGTGGTGGGTGACCTGACCCGCGCCGAGGCCGAAGCCATGACCGCCAAGGTCTCTGCATCACTGCCCAAAGGCCCGGCGCTGGCGAAGATCGCCCAGCCGACCGAGCCCAAGGCCGGCTTGAGCCATATCGAGTTCCCGTCCAAGCAGACTCACCTGCTGTTCGCCCAACTCGGCATCGATCGCGCCGACCCGGACTACGCCGCCCTGTCCCTGGGCAACCAGATCCTCGGCGGCGGTGGCTTCGGCACCCGCTTGATGAGTGAAGTCCGCGAGAAGCGCGGCCTGACCTACGGCGTCTACTCCGGCTTCTCACCGATGCAGGTGCGCGGCCCGTTCATGATCAACCTGCAGACCCGCGCGGAAATGAGCGGCGGCACCCTGCGCCTGGTGGAAGAGGTGCTGGCTGACTATCTCAAGACCGGCCCGACACAAAAGGAGCTGGATGACGCCAAGCGCGAGCTGAGCGGCAGCTTCCCGCTGTCCACCGCAAGCAACGCCGATATCGTCGGCCAACTGGGCGCCATGGGTTTCTACAACCTGCCGCTGAGCTATCTGGAAGATTTCATGAAACAATCCCAGGCCCTGACCGTAGAACAGGTCAAAGCGGCTTTGAATAAACACCTGAGCGCCGACAAGATGGTCATCGTGACCGCCGGCCCGACGACTGCGCAAAAGCCACTACCGCCCCCCACTGATAAACCTGCCGAGCAGCCGCTCGGGGTTCCGGAGCATTAATGGCCAGTTCATCTCGCCCGAAAAAACCTGTCCACAACGTGCATAACGGTGTGGGCCAACTGCGCATCATTGGCGGTGAATGGGGCAGCCGCAAGCTCAGCTTCCCCGACGTCGTGGGCCTGCGCCCAACGCCGGATCGCGTGCGCGAAACCCTGTTCAACTGGCTCGCGCCGTACATCGCCGGGGCCAAGGTACTCGACCCGTTTGCCGGCAGCGGCGCGCTGTTCCTGGAGGCCTTGTCCCGTGGCGCGGCCCAGGCACAGGCGCTGGATGCCAGCAATGTGGCGGTGTCCAGCCTCAAGGAACACCTGGGCACCCTGCGCTGCACCAACGGCCAGGTCCAGACCGCCGACGCGCTGCGCTACCTGGAAACCCAGGCCGCCAGCGAATACGACGTGGTGTTCCTCGACCCGCCGTTCAACCAGAACCTGCTGCCGACCGTGTGCGCGTTGCTCGAAGAGCGCCAATGGCTGGCGCCGGACGCGTGGATCTACACCGAAAGCGAGAGCGCGCCGTCCAGCCTGGGCCTGCCCGGGAGCTGGCGCCTGCACCGGGAACAGAAATCCGGGCGGGTGTATTACGCGCTGTGGCAGCGCTCGGTACAGCCCGCGGTCTAAACCTGTGGCGAGCGGGCTTGCTCGCGCCGGGCTGAAATAGTGTTCTGACTGAATAAATGCGGCGTTCTTCATGGGGCTGCTGCGCAGCCCAACGCGAGCAAGCTCGCTCGCCACAGTGAGTCCGCGTGCCCCAGAGAGTGTCATGATTCCCTCTTCAGACCTGTTCAAACCCGCCTTTGGCCTCGGCAATCCGCACCTGCAAACGCTGTGGGGCCCGCTGTGGCGCCCCACGACGCACCTTGAGCGCCCACGCGAACGCCTATGGCTGGACGACGGCGACTTTCTCGACCTCGACTGGCATGGCCCCCATGACGCACTTGCGCCGCTGGTACTGGTGCTGCATGGGCTGACCGGCTCGTCCAATTCGCCTTACGTGGCCGGCCTGCAAAAAGTCCTCGCCGCCCAAGGTTGGGCCAGTGCGGCCTTGAACTGGCGCGGTTGCTCGGGGGAGCCAAACCTGTTGGCGCGCAGCTACCACTCGGGCGCCAGCGAAGATTTGGCGGCAGCGATTGCGCATCTGCGCGCCAAGCGGCCGTTGGCGCCGTTGTATGCGGTGGGTTATTCCCTCGGCGGCAATGTGCTGCTCAAGCATTTGGGCGAAACCGGCGCGAATTCGGGGCTGCAAGGTGCGGCGGCGGTGTCGGTGCCGTTTCGCCTGGATCAGTGCGCCGATCGCATCGGCCTGGGCTTTTCGCGGGTGTATCAGAAGCACTTCATGCGCGAGATGGTCGCGTATATCCGCGTCAAACAAAGCCGCTTTTTACAGGATGGTCGTGCTGAGGGCCTTAAAGCCCTGGAGTCACTCGGGTCGTTGGAGAAGATGCGCACGTTCTGGGACTTCGACGGCCGGGTCACCGCGCCGCTGCATGGTTTCCTTAGCGCCGAAGACTATTACCGCCGCGCGTCGAGCCGTTATTACCTGGGCGATATCCGCACGCCGACCCTGATCATCCACGCGGCCGATGACCCGTTTGTGTTCACCCATAGCCTGCCCGAAGCCAGCGAATTGTCGGATTGCACCGAGTTCGAATTGCTGGCCAAGGGTGGGCATGTGGGGTTTGTCGACGGCTCCCTGAAGCGGCCCGGTTACTACCTGGAGCGGCGGATTCCGCAATGGTTGCTGACACAACCCCGTTAAACCATGTGGGTTTACACGCTGGACAACTTAGTCGCCGGTCGCAATTTCCCGCGCAGGGTCGGTAATCCACTCGCTCCACGACCCCGCATACAACTTGCCCAACGGGTAACCCGCCAGGCTCAGGGCGAACAGGTTATGGCACGCCGTCACGCCCGAACCGCAATACGCAACCAATTCATCCGGCGAACGGCCTTGCAACTGGGCGGCGAAGCGCTGCTTGAGCTGCTCGGCCGGCAGGAAACGCCCGTCGCTGCCGAGGTTCTCGGTGAACGCCGCACATTGCGCACCGGGAATGTGCCCGGCAATCGGATCGATAGGCTCGACATCGCCGCGAAAGCGCGGCTGAGCGCGCGCGTCGATCAGGGTCAGGCCCGGTTTGCCCAGGCGTTTTTGCAACTGCTCGGCATCCAGCAGCAGGCGATTGTCCGGCGCGCCGACCAAGGTGCCGCGCTCGATCACCGGCGCATCCAGGCTTAACGGGAAACCGGCTGAATGCCAGGCCTTCAAGCCACCGTCCAGGATAAACACGCCGTCGCGCTTGCCCAGCCAGGCCAGCAACCACCAAGCGCGGGCAGCAAAGGCACCGGGGCCGTCGTCGTAGAGCACCACATCGGTATCGGCGTTCACGCCCCAGACACGCAGTTGCTCGGCCAACGCCTGCGCCTGCGGCAACGGGTGACGCCCGGTCACACCCTTGGTCACCGGCCCGCTGAGATGACGCTCCAGGTCGGCATATTGCGCGCCCTCGATATGCCCTTCGGCATAGCTGCACAGGCCGTAGTCCGGATCTTCCAGGGCAAAGCGGCAGTCAAGTAGCACCAGAGCGCCGCGCTGTTGGCGCTCGGCCAGTTGCTGGGGGCTGATCAGTTGGGCAAGCGGCATGACGGACTCCTGTGAACAGATTCGGGAAAGGTCCTACTTCACTTCTTCCAGTGCCTGGTTCAACGGCACGTAAAACTCTTTGAACAGTGCATCCACCTCTTTTTTTGCCTGCGGCGTGACAAACCCCGCCTCCAGCACCAGCACCTGATACACCCCGCGCTTGATCGCTTCGGCGCTCAAATGCGTGGATTTTTCATTGGTGGTACACAAAAACCGCACCCAGGAGGTGAGGATGATCCAGGCATTGAGAGTCAGCGCCTCGGTTTGCACCGGGTCCATAGTGAGAATGCCGGCATCGACAAAGCCTTGGTAGATGGCGCCACCCTGAATCAGGCAACGCTGGGAAAACCGCCGGTAGCCGGTGGACAATTCCGGGTCGCTCTCCAGCAGGTGTTCGAGGTCACGGTGCAGGAAACGGTAGCGCCACATGCCGGCCAGAACCGCCTGCAGGTAGAAGCGCTTGTCATCCACCACCATGGCGCGACCTTGGGGCGGGCGCAGGAAACTGTCGACCAAGGCTTCGTATTCGCGAAACAGCACGGCGATGATCGCCTGCTTGTTGGGGAAGTGGTAGTACAGGTTGCCCGGCGAAATTTCCATATGGGCGGCGATATGGTTGGTACTCACACTGCGCTCGCCCTGCTGGTTAAAAAGCTCCAGGCTGGTTTGCACAATGCGCTCGCTGGTCTTTACTCGTGGTGCCATAGGGGATCAGCTTCTGTACACGTGATCTACCATCTTACGGCCTAACCTTGTCGGGATAAATCCAGTTGTTGCTGCAATGTTATTTGACAATTTAGAGCAATGACTCTAAAAATTCAGGCAGACCAATAACAATCTGGAATTGCACCATGTCTGCCAACGTTGCCTACCTGCAAAATTCCCAGACACTGGATCAACTCCAGAGCCTGTTCGACGCCCAACGCCGCGCCTATGCCGCCAACCCGATGCCGCCGGCCGCGCAGCGCCAACAATGGCTCAAGGCCTTGCGCGAAGTGCTCAGCGACGAACGCCAGGCGCTGATCAACGCGATCAGCCAGGACTTCAGCCACCGCAGCGCCGACGAAACCCTGTTCGCCGAACTGATGCCCAGCCTGCATGGCATTCACTATGCGAGCAAACACCTCAAGGGCTGGATGAAACCTTCCCGCCGCGCTGTAGGCATTGCCTTCCAGCCAGCCTCGGCCAAAGTCATCTATCAACCGCTGGGCGTGGTCGGGGTGATCGTGCCCTGGAACTATCCACTGTACCTGGCCATCGGGCCGCTGGTGGGCGCGTTGGCCGCCGGCAATCGGGTGATGCTCAAGCTCAGCGAGTCGACCCCGGCCACCGGCGAACTGCTCAAGACCCTGCTGGCGAAGGTTTTCCCTGAAGACCTGGTGTGCGTGGTGCTGGGCGAGGCCGAAGTCGGTATCGCGTTTTCCAGCCTACGCTTCGACCACCTGCTGTTCACCGGCGCCACCAGCGTCGGTAAACATGTGATGCGCGCGGCCGCCGAGCATCTGACTCCGGTCACCCTGGAGCTCGGCGGCAAATCGCCAGCTATCGTTTCCGCCGATGTGCCCCTCAAGGACGCCGCCGAACGCATCGCCTTCGGCAAAGCCCTGAACGCCGGGCAAACCTGTGTGGCGCCGGACTACGTGCTGGTGCCGGAGGATCGCGTCGAGGGTTTCGTCGAGGCCTACAGCAAAGCGCTTCGCGGGTTTTACCCGACGCTGGCCGACAACCCGGACTACACCGCCATCATCAACGAGCGGCAACTGGCCCGACTGAATGCCTACGTGAAAGACGCCACCGACAAGGGCGCCACCCTGATCCCCCTGTACGACCAGGGCCAGGCACGCCGCATGGCCCACAGCCTGCTGTTGAATGTCAGCGACGAAATGACGGTGATGCAGGACGAAATCTTCGGCCCGGTGCTACCGATCGTGCCTTATCGCGGCATCGATCAAGCATTTGCCTACATCAACCAGCGGCCTCGCCCACTGGCCCTGTACTACTTCGGCTACAACAAGCGCGAACAGAACCGCGTGCTCCACGAAACCCACTCCGGCGGCGTATGCCTGAACGACACCCTGCTGCACGTGGCCCAGGACGACATGCCCTTCGGCGGCATCGGCCCTTCGGGCATGGGCCACTACCACGGACATGAAGGGTTCCTCACGTTCAGCAAGGCCAAGGGCGTACTGGTCAAGCAACGCCTGAACGCCGCGAAGTTGATCTACCCGCCCTACGGCAAATCGATCCAGAAGTTGATCCAGAAGCTGTTTATCCGCTGATACCGCCACCCTCGGGATAACGATAACAATGAACCCAAGCCTGACTGATTCACCTGCGCTGAGCGTCGACGATCGGCTCCACGGCCACACCGGTCACCTTGCCATCCACCACTTCCAGCTCGTTGGCGAACACATAGTCGATACCCAGCTTGGCCTGCAATTGCTTGGCGAAGTAGGTGAA
>NZ_JAKNRV010000083.1:0-17490 GCF_023072625.1 Pseudomonas emilianonis | reverse complement strand
GGGCGACGTGATTCCCGTCGAGTTGCCGGAAGAACTGATCATGCGCGCCAGCGGCGTACCGTCGTTCAAGGTCAAGCTTGGTTCGCACAAGGGCAAACTGGCACTGCAAGTGGTGGAGTCGATCAGCAACAGCCACAGGCCGCTGGCCTGGTCGTGGAACGGTTGCAGCAGCTCGACGCCGGCCTTGCCATTACGCATGCGGTTGTCGAGCAACACACTGTGCTCACCGTCGAATTGGCCGCGCAGATGCACGCGACGGAAGGCCGGATCAGCCATGCCGCCGAGTTGCGCACTGCCTACCGGCTCAGCGGCGCGGCGCTCGGCATAGCTGTCCACCATCAACTGTTTTTCATGGCCGCGTGACAGTTGCCAGAAGCCCAGGCCCACCATCAGTGGCAGCAACACGAGCACCACCAACGTCGGCGCTATACCGGGGCGAAAGCGCTGGATAGCACTGGCTATACTGAATTTCATCGCCCCTCCCTCTGTAAGCCCTGGAGCCAGACCATGCTCAAAGCCGCCATTGCCCTGATGCTGATCGCGACCGTCGCAAGCCTGTTCAGCGGCTTGTTCTTTTTGGTCAAGGACGAGGGCCACTCCAACCGCCTCGTCACGGCCTTGACCGTGCGTGTCGTACTGGCCGTGATCACCGTGGCGTTGATCGCCTGGGGCTTTTTCAGCGGCCAGTTGGTGTCGCATGCGCCTTGGTAACGCGCCTCACAGCACATAAACGAAGAAAAACAGCCCGATCCAAACCACATCCACAAAGTGCCAATACCAACTGGCGGCTTCGAAACCGAACTGATGCTCGGCATTGAAGTGCCCGCGCAGGATGCGCATCAGCATCACGAACAGAATGATGGTGCCGATGGTCACGTGGGCACCGTGAAAACCCGTGAGCATGAAGAAAGTCGCGCCGTACACGCCGGAGCCCAGGGTCAGGCCCAGCTCTTTGTAGGCGTGGATGTATTCCTCGGCCTGGAACCCGAGAAAGCCCAGGCCCAGCAGCACCGTGAGCGCCAGCCAGATTTTCAGCGCGCCACGATGTCCTTTGCGCAGGGCATGGTGGGCGATGGTGATGGTCACGCTGGAACTCACCAGCAGGATGGTGTTGACCAGGGGCAGGCCCCACGGGCTGATAGTGCCTTCCGGCGCGGGAAACAGCTTGGGATCAGGGTTATTGAGCAGCGGCCAGGCAAACTCGAAATTCGGCCACAGCATATGCGCAATGCCTTTGGAGCCTTCGCCCGCCAACCACGGCGCCGACATATGCCGCACATAAAACAGCGCGCCGAAGAACGCGATAAAGAACATCACTTCGGAAAAGATGAACCAGGTCATGCCCCAGCGAAACGAGCGGTCCATCTGCGCGCTGTACAGGCCTGCGCGGCTTTCCTTGATCACCGCGCCGAACCAGCCGAACAGCATGTAGGCCAGCAGCAAGCCGCCGACGAAAAAGATCCACGGCCCGTGGGACTCCGGGCGAGCAGCCTTTAGGTCGTTGAACCACACGGCCAGGCCATACACGGTGACCAGCAGGCCAACCGTAGCAATTATCGGCCATTTGCTTTGCGCTGGTACGTAGTACGTATCATGAGTCGACATGTATTCGCTCTCCTGATTGAGCGGGCAAACAGTAGCTAGCCGCCGCTATGGACAGCCACGGGCGGTTGGCGCGCGGTGATATCAAACAGCGTGTACGCCAGGGTCAAATGCTTCACATCCTTGGGCATGTCGCGATCGACAATGAAGCGCACCGGCATTTCGATGCGCTCACCGGGTTGCAGCACTTGCTGGGTGAAGCAAAAGCACTCGGTCTTGTGGAAGTACATCGCCGCTTCGGCCGGGGAAATGCTCGGGATCGCCTGGGCTGTCATCGGCTTGTCGCTGGGGTTGTAGGCCACGAAGAGCATCTCGTTGACCGCGCCCGGGTTGACGACGATCTCATCGGCCTTGGAATGGAACTCCCAGACCATGTCGATGGCATTGGTGGACAGGAACTGCACCCGCACCTGACGCGACGGATCGACGATCTGCTCGCCTTCATATTGCCCAGCCGTCTTGCCGTTGATGCCGAACGCCTTGCACATCACGTCGTAGATCGGCACGAGGGCAAAGCCGAAGGCGAACATCGCCAACACCAGGATCAGCAGGCGGGTGACCAGGCGCTTGAGCGGCACGGAGTCAGCCATGGCGATCACCCGACGGTGTGGGAGGGGGCTTGCTCCCGATGGCGGCCTTACAGCCAATGAAGGTGTCGACTGACACACCGCTATCGGGAGCAAGCGCCCTCACACAGGGGATTTGTGCAAACCGGTTCATTTGATCTCCGGCGGTGTGGTGAAGGTGTGATACGGCGCGGGCGAGGGCACGCTCCACTCCAGGCCTTCGGCCCCGTCCCACGGCTTGGCCGGCGCCGGCGGGCCGCCGCGGATGCACTTGATCACGATAAACAGGAAGAAGATCTGCGTGGCGCCGAACATGAAGGCGCCGATGGACGAGACCATGTTGAAGTCGGCGAACTGCAGGTTGTAATCCGGCACCCGGCGCGGCATGCCGGCCAGCCCGACGAAGTGCATCGGGAAGAACGCCATGTTCATGCCCACGAAAGACAGCCAGAAGTGCAGCTTGCCCAGGGTTTCGTCGTACATGTGGCCGGTCCATTTCGGCAGCCAGTAGTAGGCCGAGGCGAAGATGCCGAAGATCGCGCCGGGCACCAGTACGTAATGGAAGTGCGCCACCACGAAGTAGGTGTCGTGGTACTGGAAGTCCGCCGGAGCGATGGCCAGCATCAAGCCGGAGAAACCACCGATGGTGAACAGGATCACGAACGCCACCGCGAACAGCATCGGCGTCTCGAACGTCAGCGAGCCTTGCCACATGGTGCTGACCCAGTTGAACACCTTCACCCCCGTCGGTACGGCGATCAGCAGGGTGGCGTACATGAAGAACAGCTCGCCCACCAGCGGAATGCCGACCACAAACATGTGGTGCGCCCACACGATGAACGACAGGAACGCGATGCTCGCCGTGGCGTAGACCATCGAGGTGTAGCCGAACAGCGGCTTGCGCGAAAAGGTCGGGATGATCGAACTGACGGCGCCGAAGGCCGGCAGGATCATGATGTACACCTCGGGATGGCCGAAGAACCAGAACACATGCTGGAACAACACCGGGTCACCGCCGCCGGCCGCACTGAAGAAGCTGGTGCCGAAGTGGATGTCCATCAACATCATGGTCACGCAACCGGCCAGCACCGGCATCACCGCGATCAACAGGAAGGCGGTGATCAGCCAAGTCCATACGAACAGCGGCATTTTCATCAGGGTCATGCCCGGTGCGCGCAGGTTGAGGATGGTGGCGACCACGTTGATCGCGCCCATGATCGAACTGATACCCATCAGGTGGATGGCGAAGATGAAGAAGGTCACGCTTTCCGGGGCGTAGGTGGTGGAGAGCGGGGCGTAGAAGGTCCAGCCGAAATTCGGCCCGCCGCCCGGAGTGAACAGGGTCGAGACCAGCAGCAGGAACGCCGCCGGCAGCAGCCAGAAGCTGAAGTTGTTCATGCGCGGCAGGGCCATGTCCGGCGCGCCGATCATCAGCGGGATCATCCAGTTGGCCAGGCCGACGAACGCCGGCATCACCGCGCCGAACACCATGATCAAGCCGTGCATGGTGGTCATCTGGTTGAAGAACGCCGGCTCGACGATCTGCAGGCCGGGCTGGAACAGCTCGGCGCGGATCACCATGGCGAACGAACCGCCGAGCAAGAACATGGCGAACGCGAACCACAGGTACATCGTGCCGATGTCTTTGTGGTTGGTGGTCAGCACCCAGCGCATCAAACCCTTGGCGGGGCCGTGGGCATGGTCACTGGCGTGGCCATGGTCATCGATCACAGCGCTCATGGCCGTTCTCCTGCAAACGAGTGGGCGGGGCGGTTCAGGGCGCAGCCAATGAAGGTTGTCATTTGCTTTGCGCCTGTTTCAGAGCCAGCACGTCTTTGGGCGTGACCATGTCGCCTTTGTTGTTGCCCCAGGCGTTGCGCTCGTAGGTCACCACTGCGGCGATATCCACTTCCGAGAGCTGTTTGCCGAAGGCCGCCATGGCGGTCCCCGGTTTGCCGAAGTAGACGCGGTGCAGGTGGTCTTCCTTAGTGCCGGTGGCGATCGGCGAGCCCTTGAGCGCCGGGAACATCGGCGGCAGACCCTGGCCTTCGGCCTGGTGACAGGCCACGCAGGCGCTGTGGTAGACCTTGTCGCCACGGGCCACCAGCTCTTCGCGCGTCCACTCTTTGGAGGTCAGCTCCTTGAGCTTGGCGGCCTCGGCCTTGCGTTCGCCGAGCCAGGTGTCGTAATCGGCCTTGGACTTGACCTCGACCACGATAGGCATGAAGCCGTGGTCCTTGCCGCACAGTTCGGCGCACTGGCCCCGGTAGATGCCGGGCTTCTCGACACGGGTCCAGGCCTCGTTGATGAAACCGGGGATGGCGTCGCGCTTGACCGCAAAGGCCGGCACCCACCACGAGTGGATCACGTCCGCAGCAGTCACCAAAAAACGCACCTTGGCGCCCACCGGCAACACCAGCGGCTGGTCGACTTCCAGCAGGTAATGTTCGCCCTTGGTGGCTTGGTTATGGATTTGCTCGGCAGGCGTGGCCAGGTTGCTGAAGAACTCCACATCCTGGCCGAGGTATTTGTAATGCCACTTCCACTGATAGCCGGTGACCTGGATATCGATATCCGATTCACTGCTGTCGTAGATGTTGATCAGGGTCTTGGTCGCCGGGATGGCCATGGCCACCAGGATCAGCAAGGGCACTACGGTCCAGAGGATTTCCACGGTGGTGCTTTCGTGGAACTTGGCTGCCACCTGGCCCGTAGACCGGCGGTGAAGGATCATCGACCAGAACATCGCGCCAAATACGACAATGCCGATCACCACACAGATCCAGAAAATGGTCATGTGCAGGTCGAACACAGCGTGACTGACTTCTGTCGCCCCTGGCGCCATATTCGTTGTCCAGGCGGCATGCGCCTGACCGAATACTGACCACAACAGGAGGCCCATCCAAACATGTGGATGTCGCGTCATTGCGGGTTCCCCTTATCGTTCTTGTTATCCCGCCGGTTTGCACCTGCGGCGAAGGGAGCGGCTTCCATACTGCTTACAACCGCTTAGCCTCACCTGCTTATGCAGTCTGGCGTCATCAGCTAATCGCGTACAAAACCGAGTATAGACAGCACCTGCAACCCCGCAATGTGCAGGGGCAAATGAGCTAAAACAGACGGACGGAGCCCATAAAATCGGGGACGGAATCGTTTATCCGACGAACGATGGCAATTCGATATAACGCCGGCGCATAACCATGAAATAATTATGACAAATGCGTCTTAGGCGCTCGTATAACCGAACTACCTTGTCCTTTCCCTTTTCCTACGCCTGCTTCACTGGAGCTTTCATGAACACCGCCGCATTGCGCGAGCAGATTTCCCGTGCCCATCAACACGAAGCCAGCACTGGCCAACTGGCCCAGCAACTCGAGAAACAATTGCCGCACCTGCATCCGGCCATCACCCTGGCGGAAGGGGATCGCAACATCGTCATGACACGTTTTGTCGCTGCCTACGTCGACCTCGTCCCGGACCTGCTGGACGCCGCCAACGACGTGGCCCGCGAGGCCGGCATCGAAAGCCAGGTCAAGCCGGTACTGAAGATTGCCGAGCAATTTTTCCTGCAACCGCCTGCGATTCTGACAGGCCATATCGGCCTCGACGGCCTGCTGGACGAGGCCTACCTGGCCCATCGCCTGGTTGAAGAGGTCAATGACCTGTATATCAAGCATTTCGGCCAACCGTTGATTCCGGCGGATACGACCGTGGCCAACCTGATTGCCCATCAACTGATCGGCGAGACATTTGCCAACCAGTTGGATGAAGCCGTACACCATGCGGTGGATGAAATGCTCAACGAAGACAACTTTGCGCTGGAATCGGTCGAAGCGTATCGCGAGCAGCTCAAAAGCGTGGCCACGGAAGCGGCGTGGAAGCGCTGGCCGTGCCTGTCACGCAAGCTGGGCGTTGAGTTGGAGCTGGATCAGTCGGCCTGACGCTAAACAAATGTGGGAGGGGGCTTGCCCCCGATGGCGGTGTGTCAGCTAGCAGATTGGGCACTGATTCACCGCCATCGGGGGCAAGACCCCTCCCACATTTTTGATCCGGTTCCGTCAGTTGGTAAGCGGCGCCGAACCGATCCCCGTCGTCGTCCGCACCCGTCCTTCCAGCCGACGCTTCAACCCCCGCGCCTCAATCACCAGCTTCGCGCCCTTGGCCGCATTGGCCCGGCCCCACTCCTCCAGCAACTCCAGGCAAGAGTGGTCGATGTAACTCAAGTTACTCAGCGGTACATGCACGGTGGTTCCCGCAGGCACCGTCGACAGCACCTGGGTTAACGCCGGCACTTTCAGAAAGGTCGCCGCACCGCTCAAACGCAGCTCCATTTCGCCGATCTGAGGCAAATCGATCAGACTGATTTTCAGACGCGAAGCCTTGAACGCCAGTTTCAGCAACGTCAGCCCGAAGCCAACCAGCACGCCGGTCAGCAGGTCGGTAAAGACGATCGCCAGCGCCGTGGCCGCATAGGTAAACATCGGCATCCGCCCGTAGCGGCCCAAGGCCCGGAACGCCTTGACGTCCACCAGTTTGATCCCGGTGTACACCAGCACGCCCGCCAGACTCGCCACCGGAATGCTTTGCAACACGCTCGACAACAACAGCACGAACCCCAGCAGCCACACGCCATGGAACATCGCCGATAAGCGCGTGGTGGCCCCGGCTTGCACGTTGGCCGAGCTGCGCACGATCACGCCGGTCATCGGCAAGGCGCCGACCAGGCCGCAGAGCATGTTGCCCACGCCTTGAGCGGACAATTCCTTATCGAAATCGGAACGCTGCCCACTGTGCATACGGTCGACCGCTGCGGCGGAAAGCAGGGTTTCGGCACTGGCGATAAACGCCACGGCAAACGCGGCGATCAACAATTGAGGGTCGGCCAGGTTCAGCAGGTCGCTGGGACGCAGCCAATCGATGGCGTCAGCGAGGTTTTCCGGAACCTCCACGCGCTTGACCTGCAACGCCAGCACCAGGCTGGTGACCGTTGCCAGGCCCACCCCCAACAAGGCGCCCGGCACAAACCGCAGCGGTTGCGGGCGGAACTTATCCCACAGGTACATCACGAGCATCGTCGACAAACCCAGCAAACCGGCCTGCCAACCAAGGCCGCCGCCCAGGGTAGGAATCGCCTCTGCCAGCGCGGCCGGGAAGTTCGCCAGGTTATCCAGCCCTGATGGCTTGGGCGCACCGTCGAGCATCACATGGACCTGCGACAGCACAATCAGCACGCCGATCCCCGCCAGCATGCCGTAGACCACCGCGGGCGCCGTGACACGGAACCAGCAACCCAGACGCAAACGCCCGGCCACCAGTTGCAGGAAGCCGGCCAGCAGCAGGATCGGCCCGAGCATCAGCATGCCGTGCTGGCGCACCAGCTCAAACACCAATACCGCCAAACCCGCCGCCGGCCCGCTGACTTGCAGTGGCGAACCCGCCATCCAGCCCACCACCAGGCCACCGATAATCCCGGTGATCAGGCCCTTGGACGGCGGCATGCCGGACGCGATCGCGATCCCCATGCACAACGGCAGGGCGACCAGAAACACCACCACGGAAGCCAGCAGCTCCCGAGGCAATACAGCTTTTAATTGAGCAGCACGCATGATGACTCTCCCGAGGCATTCGCCGGGCGCGGCAAAGCCTGGCTGCATCCATGGCAGCCACCGCTTTACCCGGCAGGGAAGTGTGTTAGAAGCGCGCTTTAGGCGTCGCGGAGGGGATCGGCTCGGTGCCGTTCAGCGGTCGAAACGCCGCCTTTTCCGCATCATAGGCGCGGATTTCACTGGTCTCGATGTCGTAGATCCAGCCATGGATATACAAATGACCATTGGCCATGCGCGAGGCCACGGAAGGGTGGGTGCGCAAATGCTGCAACTGGGCGATGACGTTTTCTTCGGTCAGCATCTTCATGCTCTCGCCTTCATTGGCGCAATCGCAGTTGTCGTGAACCATGGTCTTGGCGACTTCGGCGTGACGCAGCCAGGCCTTGACCGTCGGCATCTTCTCCAGGCTCGCGGGGTTGAGCACCGCACGCATCGCGCCGCAGTCGGAGTGCCCGCACACGATGATGTGCTGCACGCCCAAGGCAAGGACCGCGTACTCGATGGCGGTGGAAACGCCGCCGTTCATCTGCCCGTAGGGTGGCACCACGTTGCCGACGTTACGGGTCACGAACAGGTCGCCGGGCGAGCTCTGGGTAATCAGCTCGGGCACGATGCGCGAGTCGGCGCAGGTAATGAACATCGCCCGCGGGTTCTGGGCCGTGGCGAGTTTCTTGAAGAGCTCTTCTTGCTGAGGGAAGACGTCGTGATGGAAATGCAAAAAGCCGTCAACGATGTGCTTTAGCGCTGCATCGGCGGACTCCGCCACTTGAGCGGCTGAAGCCGACGCAGCCAACGGCTGTTTATCCTTGTCACTCATGATGCATCCTCTTGATTAATGCAGGGGAGGGTTCAGGTCAATTCGACGCCGGGCCGATGGAATAGTTTTGGAACGCCACAAAGCCGGGTTCCGACTCATCAGTCATTCGCTGAACAAGGTAGCCGTCGAAACTTAACTCAAACTGAATCAACCGCTCTAGATCAAGGGTTTCAGTGATATCAAAACGCGACTATTCCTACAGGGCCAGCGCATGCTTGCTCGATAGTCTACAACAACGCCATCTGCCTGCCCGGTGGGCAGAACGCCGTGCAATCCAGGTTGAAACCTTCCCGACGGTCGAGCCCCAGGCGCTTGATCGCCTTGCGAAAGCGCTGCGCCAGCAGATCGGCAAACGGCCCCTCTCCGCGCATGCGCACGCCGAAGCGGCTGTCATACACCTCCCCGCCGCGCACCTGGCGCACCAGGCTCATCACATGGGCGGCGCGCTGCGGGTAATGCGCGGCCAGCCACTCCTCGAACAGCGGCGCCACCTCCAGCGGCAGGCGCAGCATCATGTACGCCGCACTTTGCGCACCGGCCGCATGGGCTTCGGTGAGCAGGCTCTCCAGTTCGCTGTCGTTGATCATCGGGATCATCGGCGAGCACAGCACCCCCACCGGGATGCCAGCCTCGCGCATCACCCGGATCGCCCGCAATCGCGCCTTGGGCGCCGCCGTGCGTGGCTCCAGGATGCGCTTGAGCTCGTCGTCGAGGCTGGTGAGGCTGATCATCACCGCCACCAGCCGCTGGCGCGCCAGTTCGGTGAGCAGGTCGAGATCGCGCAGGATCAGCGAGCCCTTGGTGATGATGGTCACCGGGTGCCGATAGCGCAGCAGCACTTCGAGGGTTTGCCGGGTGATCTTGTACTCGCGCTCGATGGGCTGGTACGGATCGGTGTTGGAACCGAGGTTGATCGGCGCACACACGTAGCCGGGCTTGGACAGCTGCTGCTCAAGCACGTCGGCGGCGTTGGTCTTGGCGATCAGTTTGGTTTCGAAATCCAGCCCCGGCGACAGGTCCCAATAGGCATGGCTGGGCCGCGCATAGCAGTAGATACAGCCATGCTCACACCCGCGATAAGGATTGATCGAGCGATCGAACGGCAAGTCCGGCGAGTTGTTGCGCGTGATGATGGTCTTGGCGGTTTCGATACGCACTTCGGTGCCCTGGGTCGGCGGCACTTCCTGATACCAGCCGTCGTCCTCGGCCACGCTGACGGTAGGCGCGAAACGATTGTGCAGGTTGGTCGCCGTGCCCCGGCCACGGGGCGGCAGAGGTGCAGACATGAAAATGCCCCTATACTGTTTTTATATACAGTATAGAGGCGCAAGCGGGATGACCAGTGCCGTTTGGCGGTCAGTGCTTTTGCGTCACCTGCCCCAGGACGTCGCCCGACAGCGATTCACGATTCTTTGACGCGCCCCTCACACCCCATTGACCCCGTCTGACCGACTCTTGGCATCACCCGCCAACCCTCTATCGGTTACGTCGCGCATGTTCAAGCATCAATGGCTATCGGCCCTCGGCCTCGCGTTCCTGGCACTGTTCACCAGCGCACACACCTGGGCGGACGACACCGCATCCCTTCGCTCACCCGAATGGGCGCAGCCGGTTGGCAATCAATACAACCTGCACCAGATGACGCCCACGCTCTATCGCAGCGCGCTGCCAGACAGCAGCGCGGTGCCTCTGCTGGAAAAACTCAAGATCAGCACCGTGATCAACTTTCTGCCAGAGTCCGACAGCGATTGGCTGAAAACTCCTGATATCCGACAGGTCCAGCTGATTTATCGCACCAACCATGTCGATGACGCTGACGTGCTCGCCGCGCTGAGGGCGATTCGCGAGGCCGAAGCCAACGGTGCGGTGCTGATGCACTGCAAACACGGCACAGACCGCACGGGCCTGATGGCGGCGATGTATCGCGTGGTGGTTCAGGGTTGGAGCAAGGAAGAGGCGTTGAACGAAATGACCTTGGGCAACTTCGGCAGCAGCAAGGGCCTCAAGGACGGTGTTCGCTACATGATGAAGGCCGATATCGACAAGTTGCGCACAGCCTTGGCGAATGGCGATTGCAGCACCAGCGAGTTTGCCCTGTGCTCAATGAAAAGTTGGTTCAACACGGCCAGTACCACCAGCCCTGTTGAACCCACCAAAGACGCCAGAGCGCTGATTACGCCCTGACAGGATCTCAGTCTTTCTTCAGCTTCGGGTTAGGAAAGAACTGCACCGACTGCACCTTCGGGTCCGGCGCTTTGAGCGCCGAGGTATTGACCCGCGTACCCAGCTCCTTGGGCACCGACAAGCCCTGATCATTCAGCGTGTCGGTATAGCCGCAGGCCACGCACTCGCGATGCGGCACGTTATCCTCGGTCCACATCTTCAATTTGTCCGGCTCGCTGCACGCCGGGCAAACGGCCCCGGCAATAAACTGCTTTTTGGTAATCACTGGCACGTCACTCATGCTGCTGCGTCCTCACTCAGGCCGCTGTGGCGCAAGAGTGCGTCAATCGACGGCGCACGCCCGCGGAAATCGACAAACAACACCATCGGCGCCTGGGAACCGCCACGGGCCAGGATCGCCTCGCGGAAAGCACGTCCGGTTTCGGCATTGAGCACGCCGTCTTCTTCGAACTTGGAGAAAGCATCGGCGGACAGCACTTCAGCCCACTTGTAGCTGTAATAACCCGCAGCGTAACCACCGGCGAAGATATGCGCGAAGCTGTTGGGGAAGCGGTTGTAGGCCGGCGGACGCATCACCGACACCTCGTCGCGCACGCCCTCGAGTACCTGCGCCACACTGCGGCCGTCACCATGGGTGGCATGCAACTCAAAGTCGAACAGCGAAAACTCCAACTGGCGCACCATCATCAGGCCGGACTGGAAGTTTTTCGCCGCGAGCATTTTTTCCAGCAGGTCCTGGGGCAGCGGCTCGCCGGTTTCGTAGTGGCCGGAGATCAGCGCCAGGCCTTCCGGCTCCCAGCACCAGTTCTCCATGAACTGGCTCGGCAACTCCACCGCATCCCAGGCCACGCCGTTGATGCCGGACACGCCGGCATGCTCGACACGGGTCAGCAGGTGATGCAGGCCGTGGCCGAATTCGTGGAACAGCGTCGTCACTTCGTCGTGGGTCAGCAGGGCAGGCTTGCCGCTGTCGGCCGGGGTGAAGTTGCACACCAGGTTGGCCACCGGGCTTTGCAGCACGCCGTCGAAGGTGCGGCGACGGTCGCGCGCGCCGTCCATCCAGGCGCCGCCACGCTTGTTGGCGCGGGCGTACAGGTCGAAGAAGAAGCGGCCGACGTGCTGGCCGTTTTCCTTGATTTCGAACAGGCGCACGTCCGGGTGCCAGGTGTCGAAGCCTTTCTGCTCGGCGATCTCGATGCCGTACAGACGCTGCACGATGGCGAACAGGCCGCCGAGCACCTTGTCGATCGGGAAGTAGGCGCGCAGGGCTTCCTGGGACACGCTGTAGCGCTGTTCACGCAATTTTTCACCGTAGAAACCGCTGTCCCAGCTTTGCAGGTCGGCGCAGCCTTGTTCGGCGGCGTAGGCCTTGAGCTGTTGCAGGTCCTGGGCGGCAAACGGCTTGCTGCGCTTGGCCAGGTCGCGCAGGAAGCTCAGCACCTGGTCGCTGGAGTCGGCCATTTTGGTGGCCAGGCTCAATTCGGAGAAGGACGCATAGCCCAGCAGCCGGGCCAGTTCCTGACGCAGGTCGAGGATCTGTTGCATGATCGGGCCGTTATCGTTCTGACCGGCATTCGGGCCTTGGTCCGACGCACGGGTGCAATAGGCGGCGTAGATTTCTTCGCGCAGAGCGCGGTCCTGGGCGTAGGTCATCACCGCGTAGTAGCTGGGAAATTCCAGGGTGATCAACCAACCGTCGAGGTCTTTGGCCTGGGCGGCGGCGGCCATTTGTGCCTTGGCCGAGTCGGTCAGGCCGGCGAGGGTGGCTTCATCGGTAACGTGTTTGGTCCAGGCCTGGGTGGCGTCCAACAGTTGGTTGGAGAATTTGCTGCCCAGCTCGGAGAGTTTGCTTTGCACTTCGGCGTAGCGCTTTTGCTGCTCGGGCGGCAGATCGATACCCGACAAGCGGAAATCGCGCAGCGAGTGTTCCAGGATGGTTTTTTGCGCCACATCGAAACCGGCAGCTTGCGGGCTGTTGGCCAAAGCCTCGAACGCCTGGAACAGTTCGCGGTTCTGGCCCATCTCGGTGGAGTAGGCGCTCAACGCCGGCAGGCAGCTTTCATACGCCTCACGCAATTCGGCGCTGTTGCACACGGCGTTGAGGTGGCTGACCGGGCTCCAGGCGGCGCCCAGACGATCATTCAGTTCATCCATGGCAAGGACCAGACCGGCCCATGTCGGATTTTTCCCCTGGCTTTGCAGGATGCCTTCGATGGCAAGCCGGTTGTCGGCGAGGATCTGTTCGATGGCCGGCTGTACGTGCTCGGCACGTATCGCCGAGAACGGCGGCAGGTCGTAGGGCTGCAGAAGAGGGTTGTTCGCGCTCACGGTTGGCACCTTGGCTGAAGAAACATGTAAGAACAAAGATGGGGCCATCTTAATTACAATCAACGTCCACCGCAGCTATCAGCAGAAGAGAGAGAGGCTATCGTGACCCTTCGCACCTATCAGAACCACACGCCAACCCTGGGCGCCGGGGCTTTTGTCGATATTTCGGCGGTGGTGATCGGCGATGTAGAAATCGGCGACGACAGCTCGGTTTGGCCGCTGACCGTGATCCGCGGCGACATGCACCGCATCCGCATCGGCGCGCGCACCAGCGTGCAAGACGGCTGTGTGCTGCACATTACCCATGCCGGGCCGTTCAATCCTGATGGTTTCCCACTGCTGATCGGCGACGACGTGACCATCGCCCACAAAGTCATGCTGCACGGCTGCACCGTGGGCAATCGCATCCTGATCGGCATGGGCAGCATCGTGATGGACGGCGCCGTGGTCGAAGACGAGGTGATCATCGGCGCCGGCAGCCTGGTGCCGCCGGGCAAGAAACTTGAAAGCGGCTTCTTGTACGTCGGCAGCCCGGTTAAACAGATCCGCGAACTGACTGACAAGGAACGCGCGTTTTTCACCTACAGCGCCGCGAACTACGTGAAGCTCAAAGACCTGCACCTGGCGCAAGGATTCGATCAATGACCCTGCACTATCCAACCGTACTGTTCGACCTGGACGGCACCCTGACCGACCCACGCGAGGGCATCACCCGTTCGATCCAGTACGCCCTGGGCAAGCTCGGTATCGACGAGCCCGACATCACCACACTCGAACACTTCATCGGCCCGCCGTTGCTGCAAGCCTTTATGCAGTTCTACGGCTTCGACGAAGCCAAGGCCTGGGAAGCGGTGAACTTCTACCGTGAACGCTTCAAGGTCATCGGTTTGTATGAAAACCGCGTGTTCGACGGGGTGATGCCGCTGCTCGAAGCCCTCAACAGCCAGGGTCGCCAGTTGTATGTAGCCACCTCCAAGCCGTGGGAATTTGCCCGCGAGATCGCCCGCCATTTCGATTTTGCCAAGCACTTCAAGGTGATCTACGGCAGCGAGCTGGACGGCACGCGCACCAACAAGGTCGAGCTGATTGCCCACTTGATGCGCGAAGAACGCCTGGACCCGGCCACCACCTTGATGATCGGCGACCGCAAGCACGACTTGATCGGGGCGCGCAGCAATGGGCTGGATTCGGCGGCGGTCGGGTATGGGTTTGGCAGTTTCGAAGAGTTGAATGCCGAAGCGCCGACCTGGCATTTCGAGACGTTGGCGCAGATGCATCAGGCGTTTTTGCAGCGGCCTTGAGGGCGCTATCGGGAGCAAGCCCCCTCCCACATTTGGCCTGCGTACACGGATCAAAATGTGGGAGGGGGCTTGCTCCCGATGAGGCCCTACCGGCCAACACCTTCCAACTGCCTCAACGCCGCCTTACGCTGTGCCACCGGCAGTTGGCCCATCCGCTCCACTGCCGCATAGAACTTCAGCCAATTCCCACCTTCCTGTCGGAACAACGCCGCAAACGCCGGCACCCACTGGTCATACAGCCCGAACGGTAGAAGCCGCGCATTGTTCATCGGCTGGTTCACCCAGGCGTCATAACGTTTGTCGCCGCCCCACTGACTGTCCCGCACCTGTCGGTATTCGCTGCGCAGGCGCTCGAATTCGGCCGCCTTGGCCCGCCGCATCGCATCGGCCGCCAAGGGCTGGGCGTAGAGCGTTTCCAGACGTTTGCGGGTATCGAGGACCAACCGGGTAAATTGGTCACGCTGCTGCAGCGCCGCGCTGCCGATCGGCGCCAGGCCCCGGGCGACGCGCCATTGGCGCGTGCCTTCCTGCTCGACGAAGGTGGCAAAGGATTCATTGAACTCGGTGTCGTCCTTCACGTAGAAGCGCTGGTGCGCCAGCTCGTGAAAAATCAACGTGGCCAGGCGCTCATCGCCCCAGCTCAGCATCGAACTCATGATCGGGTCATTGAACCAACCCAAGGTGGAATAAGCCTCGACGCCGCCAATCGACACATCCATGCCTTGCTGCTTGAGCAACGCGGCCTCACCCCGCGCCGCACCCTGGCTGTAATAACCGCGATAGGCGACGCAGCCGGCGATGGGGAAGCAGTGATTTTGCGCCGCCAGGGAAAACTCCTGCGTGGCAAAAACATTCCAGACCACATATGGCCGGCCAATATCGGCGTACAGCCGGTAACTCTGGTTGTCAGGCAGGTGCAGTTGCGCGCTGGCGAACGTGCGCGCCTTTTGCGCTTGCACCAAGTGATCACGTAACGGCTGCGGTCGCGCGGGGTCGGCAATCACCTTGGCCACCGGCTCACGGGCCTGCAGCAACTGCCACTGGCCGCTGGCCAATTGGCCGTAATAACTGACGCTGGAACACCCGCTGAGCAGCACAACCCACAACCCTGGAAGAAAACGCCTGACCATGCCGCGACCGCTCCTGGGTAATTTGCTCGCCAGCCTATCGTGACTGCCCGGCGTTTTTCCATGGCGTAGCGTGTTTATACTCAAAGCTCTCCTTGTGTTGAGTGCCCGCCATGCGCCAGCTAGTGCTTCCCATCGCCGCCCTGTTGCTCAGCGCCTGTGCTTCGCCGCCCATCCCGCCGGTGGACCCGCAACAGGCCTGGATCGATTTCGCCACCCCGACACCGGGGGCCAAACTGGTGATGGCCCAACGGCTGGATGGGAAGAACCTCAACGACGGACGCTTCTTCCAGGTCCCGCCGGGCAGTCACGAGCTGATGGTGCGCTTTGATTTCGAAGTGCCGACCGGCGGCAGCTTTGGCGGGTTGTCGCAAACCCAGGACCGGACCTGCTTCATGACCTTGCAGTACGACCACTTCGAGGCAGGCCAGCGTTATCGCCTGGAGGGGCGCTCGTTGGCCTACACACCGAATATCCGGCTGTACAACGCCGCGCGTCAGTTGTTGGCACAAGAGCGCAGCGTGAACTGCATCTGATCAGTCGTTGTTCTTCTGGTAGATGATCGCCTTGGTACCGTTTTCGCAGGAACCGACAATCATCGCGCGGTCGTGGTTCTTGGCTTCTTCGGCAGTGATGACCTCCAGGGTGTAGGACGGAATCGCCTTGGCCTGGATTTTGATCTCGATCTCTTTCCTGAGCTCTTCGCAGTCTTTGGGTGCGGCCACGGCCGATGTGGCCAACACACCGCAGATGATCGCCAAAGCAAAACGTTTCATGTGTGAAGCTCCCTGAATGCATGCGCACGGGTGTGCGCCTAAGGCTGCATAGGCTATAGGACCACATCGGGGAAACACGAGTTCTGATTTAACGCACAACTAAATGTCGGCGGGGGATTGCCCCCCGCCCACCTTTTTAAGGCCGTGTCAGTTGACGAGCGTGGCGTCCAGGCTGATTTTCGCGTTCAGCACCTTCGACACGGGGCACCCTTCCTTGGCCTTTTTGCTCAGTTCTTCGAACTGCGCCTGGCTCGCGCCGGGAATCTTGGCCTTGAGCACCAGGTGTACAGCGGTGATCGCAAAACCACCGTCGACCTGATCCAAAGTCACTTCGGCCTGGGTGTCGATGCTGTCAGCCTTGAGCCCGGCGTCGCCGAGAATCATGGAAAACGCCATGGAGAAACAGCCGGCGTGGGCCGCACCGATCAATTCTTCAGGGTTGGTGCCCTTGCCTCCCTCGAAACGGGCCTTAAAGCCGTAGGGCGCTTCGCGCAGCACGCCGGTTTCCGTGGAGATGGAACCCAGACCTGTCTTCAGATCACCTTCCCAATGCGCGGATGCTTTTTTTACGATACTCATAGCGGTCTCCTCGAACGGTGGTTTTGCTTCAGTAAGGGTTCTGAGGATAGAAGCTTTGGCAAAGTTCACTTGTAAGAAAAACCTAGCGCCAAGGTAGGAAATTTCTCGCGCGCTATTGAATCTCGGGTATATGCCCTCATTGCATAGAACATGCACATGAAGCGGCAGGTTTTGGTTCGTCTAAGAAGCCTGCGCCCTTATTGGAGAAGCAGGCTTATGAAATCGCTGTCCGACGTGAAGTTCTCGACCCTCGACCTGGTGCCCGTGCGGGCCAACGGCAGTCCCGCACAGTCGCTGCGCAATTCCCTGGACCTGGCCCAGCATGTGGAAAAGTTTGGCTACAACCGCTTCTGGGTAGCTGAACACCACAATATGGATGGCATCGCCAGCTCGGCCACCTCGGTATTGCTCGGTTACCTGGCCGGCGGCACCTCGACCATCCGCGTCGGTTCCGGCGGCGTGATGCTGCCCAACCATGCGCCGTTGGTGATCGCCGAACAATTCGGCACCCTGGAAAGCCTGTACCCCGGCCGGATCGACCTAGGCCTGGGCCGTGCGCCCGGTTCCGACCAGATGACCGCCCGCGCCCTACGCCGTGAGCGCT
>NZ_JAKNRV010000082.1:0-17515 GCF_023072625.1 Pseudomonas emilianonis | reverse complement strand
GGTTGTGGCAATCATTTATGCGATCTGCTTCACCCATCCGTCGTTGTGGGTCCGCACGCTGTCATGTGGGGCTTTCATTGCTGTGGGGCTGAACCTGTATCAGATGGTGATCGAATACGTCGGTCGCATCGACCAGCAGATCAAGATTCGAGGCTATCGCATCGAGCCCGGAGAGGTCGAAGCGCGCATCCAGCAACACCCTGAAGTCGAGACCTGCGTGGTGCTGGCCTTGCCTTCGCCGACCGGTCCGCGGCTGGTCGCCTATGCCGTGGCCACAGTGTCGGCGGATGAGCCGAGCCTGGAGTTGCGCGTCAAGCAGGCGCTGGCCGGGCAGTTGCCGGACTATATGATTCCGGCGCGGCTGGTGTGGTTGCCAAGCCTGCCGGTCACCCCAAACGGCAAGCTCGACCGGGCTGCGCTGCCGACCCCGGACTGGCATGTCCAGGACGGCGAGTTCATTGCGCCTCATGGCGAGGTGGAAACCTTGCTGGCTGGCCTCTGGCAACAGTTGCTGGGCCATTCGCAGGTCGGCGCGACCGAAAACTTCTTCGAACTGGGCGGCGACTCCATCGTCTCCCTGCAACTGGTGGGCCGTGCGCGTCAGGCTGGCGTGCTGCTGACGCCCAAGGATGTATTCGAACAGCAGACTATCCGGGGCCTGGCCCAGGTGGCCAAGGTTCAGGAAAACCTCGACCAGGCACAAGGACCGGTCATGGGTTCTGCCGCGTTGACGCCGATCCAGGCCTGGTTCTTCGAAAGCCCGATCAATGCTCGTCAGCACTGGAACCAGTCGGTACTGCTGCAACCGCGAGAACCATTGGACGCGACGCTGCTGAGTCGTGCGTTGCAGGCTTTGGTGGCTCACCATGACGCCTTGCGCCTGCGCTTTACCCAGGACGCCGCCGGCCTCTGGCAGCAGAGCCACGTCGAGACGGCTTCGGTGCCGCTGGACCATGTGCAGGTGACTGACGCCACACAATTGGCCAGCGCCTGTAGCCGCATTCAAGCCGGGCTGCACCTCAGTGCGGGTCCTTTGCTGCGCTGTCTGCTGCTTGATGGTCCGCAGGGGCAGCGTCTGTTGCTGGCCGCTCATCACCTGGTGGTGGACGGTGTGTCTTGGCGCATTCTTCTCGAAGACCTGCAACGTGCCTATGGCCAGCTCCAGGCTGGCCAGCCGCTGGATTTGGGTCACAAAACCAGTGCTTTCCAGCGCTGGGGCGAAGTGCTCCAGGCTCAGGCACCCTCGCGTGTGGCGGAGCTGGACTTCTGGCGCGCCACCCTGGCAACAGGCGTGGCCAGCCTGCCCTTGATGGATGAAATGGGCAGTCGTCGCCGCGACCAAGTGCGTGAGTGTCAGGTGCGCCTGGACGAGCCACTGACGCGCCAATTGCTGACCCAGGCGCCACAGGCCTATCGCAGCAGAGTCGATGAACTGCTGCTCACCGCGCTGGCCCGTGTGGTCCTGCGCGCGACGGGTGGCGAGAGCCTGCTGGTAGGCCTGGAGGGCCATGGCCGTGAGGTCCCGGCCGATTACCGCGATGTTGACCTCAGCCGTAGCGTGGGCTGGTTCACCAGCCTGTACCCGGTGCGCCTGCACGCCGACCCAGCAGCGCCAGCCGGTGTGGCGATTCGTGGCATCAAGGAGCAACTGCGCCAAGTGCCTGATCAAGGTATGGGGTATGGAATCCTGCGTTACTTTGGCGAACCTCAGGTGCGTGTCGAACTGGCCGGTGGCCCGCAACCGTTGATCACGTTCAACTACCTTGGCCAGACCGACCGTGGCCTGGATGCCCAGGGATTGTTCAGCATCGCGCCCGAGCGTGGCGGTGATGATCAGGCGGCCGATGCGCCGTTAGGCAACGAACTGATCATCAATGCTCAGGTGCGCCAGGGCGAGTTACACATGAATTGGCAGTACAGCGGCGCGCGGCTTGCTTCGGCCTGGGTCGAGCAATTGGCGCAGGCATGCCGTGCCGAGCTGCAAGGCTTGATCGAGCATTGCCTTAGCCCGGACGCGCAACGCTTCACACCTTCGGACTTTCCGCTGGCAGGGCTGGACCAAGGCACGCTGGAAGGCCTGCGGTTGCCCGTCGATACCGAGTTGCTTTATCCGCTGTCGCCGTTGCAGCAGGGCATGTTGTTCCACGCCGTGCAGGCCCCAGACGAAAGCCACTACCTCAACCAGTTGAGTCTGGCCATCGACGGCCTCGACGCTGCGCGCTTCAAACACGCCTGGGACACCACGGTGGCGCGGCATGACGTGCTGCGCACCCTGTTCCTTTGGGAAGGGTTGAGCCAGCCATTGCAAGCAGTACGTCGCAGCGTGCCGTCTCCGGTCCGGCTGCTCGACTGGCGCGAGCGGGCGGACCGCGAAATTGCCGTCGAGGCGCTGGCGCAGCAGGAACGTAATGAGGGCTTCGATCTGGGTACCGCGCCCTTGCTTCGAGTGCTATTGGTACGTCTGGGTGAGCAACGCTATCAGTTGATTTTGACCAGCCATCATTTGTTGCTCGATGGCTGGAGCTCATCGCGATTGATCGCCGAGGTCTTGCAGCACTACCGGGGCACACCGCCTGCCGAGGTGGCAGGGCGTTTTGTCGATTACGTGCAATGGCTGCAGCAGCATGATCTGGCGCAGCGCCAGGCTTTCTGGCGCGAGCGCCTGGTCGATCTGGATGAACCGACCTTGCTGGTCAACACCGTGACCGGCGTGGGCGAGGGTGTTGGTCACCGCCAGCACCACTGGCAATGCGATGCGGCGATGACCGCGCGGCTGATCGCCATCGCCCGCCGCGAGCGCGTGACCCTCAACACCTTAGTGCAAGGTGCCTGGAGCCTTTTACTGCAACGCTATAGCGGGCAGGCCACGGTAGCATTCGGCGCCACTGTGGCGGGCCGTCCGGCACAGTTGCCTGATTCCGAACGCACGCTGGGGCTGTTCATCAACACGTTGCCGGTGATTCAGACGCCGCCCGCTCAGCAGCCTTTAGGCGAATGGCTGCGTCAGTTGCAAGGCTTCAACAGTTCGCTGCGCGAACATGAACATACGCCATTGTTCGAGATCCAGGGCTGGGCCGGGCAGGGTGGTCAAGCCCTGTTCGACACCTTGCTGGTGTTCGAAAACTACCCAGTGGAGCAGGCACTTGGTGAAGCCAGTGGCTTGCGTTTCTGGCCAGTGCAGCGGCACGAAACCACGCACTACCCACTGACCCTGGTGATTCATGCCGGCGCGCAATTGCAGATTGAGTTCAGCTACCGTCAGGACGCGTTCGCCGAAGCCGAGATAGTCCGTTTCAGCGAACACTTGGCCGGATTGCTGGCGCAGTTCGAAGACAGCCGTCGTCCGTTGGCTAGCCTGACCTTGTTGAGCCCTGTCGAGGTTCGCCAGATCGACGCGTGGAACGCCACCGATACGCGCTATGCGCAGTATTCGAGCCTGCCCGCATTGATTACAGAACAGGTTCGTGCAACGCCGGACGCCTTGGCGCTGGTGTATGGCGACACACGCCTGAGCTATGCCGGGCTGGACGCCCGCGCCAACCAACTCGCCCATTGGCTGCAAAGCCAGGGCGTGGGGCCGGATGTGTCGGTTGCCGTTTCGGCCGAGCGCTCGGTTGAGTTGGTGGTGGCACTGCTGGGTGTGATCAAGGCCGGTGGTGCGTATTTGCCGCTGGACCCGGACCTTCCGCGTGAGCGCCTGCAAGGCATGCTCGCCGACAGTGGCAGCCCGTTGCTGTTGACTCAAACCCACCTGCTCGACAAGTGGGATGGCGAGGCAGGCGTGCCGGTGCATGTCCTCGAAAACTTGCCATTAGCGACGCAGTTGCAGACCGCACCGAGCGTCGATATCGGCCCGGAAAACCTGGTTTATTGCCTGTACACCTCCGGTTCCACCGGCAAGCCCAAAGCCGTCGGCAACCGCCACGCTGGCTTGCTCAATCGCTTGCAATGGATGCAGGCCGAATATGGCCTGAGCGCCAGCGACCGCGTGCTGCAAAAGACCCCGTACAGCTTCGACGTGTCGGTGTGGGAGTTTTTCTGGCCGCTGCTCAGCGGCGCGGCACTGGTCATGGCACCGCCGGGTGCGCACCGTGATCCGCAAGCGTTGCGCGAGCTGATCGTCGAGCACGGCATCAGCACGTTGCACTTCGTGCCCTCGATGCTCCAGGCGTTCGTTTCAGCGGGAGAACTGCCGGCTTGTACCTCGCTTAAACGCATCATTTGCAGCGGCGAAGCCTTGCCGGCGGAGTTGCAGCGCCAAGTCTTGGCGCAGACTGCCAGCGAGTTGCACAACCTGTACGGCCCGACTGAAGCGGCCATCGACGTCACGTCCTGGGCATGCCACACGGACGGTAACAGCGTGCCGATTGGCCAGCCCATCGCCAATACGCAGATTCACATTCTCGACGCCGACCTCAACCCTGTCCCCGTGGGCGTAGCGGGCGAGTTGTACATCGCCGGTGTGAACCTGGCGCGCGGTTATCAGGCGCGTCCATCGCTGACCGCCGAGCGCTTCGTGGCCAACCCCTACGGTGCGCCAGGTACGCGCATGTACCGCAGCGGTGACCTGGCGCGCTGGCGTGTCGATGGTGCGATCGACTACCTCGGTCGCCTCGATCATCAGGTCAAGTTACGCGGCTTGCGTATTGAGCTTGGCGAGATTGAAACCGTACTGGTGGGTCATGAGGCCGTTCGCGAAGCACTGGAAACGCATCAACCCCACCCGACCGACTCCCACCCCTCCAACGGCGAGCGCCTGCACGCACTGCGCGTGCCCTGGGCCGACGCTATGCACAGCGCCACCCGTGCCGTGGACGCACAGGCTGCGAGTCTGCAAATCGATGCCCTTTTCAGTGCGGCGCACACGCTGCGTGAGCAACTGTCCCGCGACCTGTTCGCCGAAGTGGCCGGCGAACACACAGCCCAGACTCATCTGTTGGAAACCCTGGCTGCCTCGGCACAAGGCGAACATGCCCTGCACGAAGGCGGTCGTCGGCGTGCCGTGTTGATGGCGGTGTTGGCGGTGCCGTTTGTGTTGCTGGGGCTGGCGATGATGAGCGAGCCTTGGCTTGCCCCCGAACGCTTGAAAGGCACAGCGCTGTCCGCCGTGGGTGCCGGGGCGGGAATTGCCAGTATTGCGCTGATATTTCTGTGGCTGGGCATCCGCCGATTCAAACGCGCGCCGCAGACCGCGTTGCGCCTGACGCCGGAACATTTCGTGTTCGCCAATCTGGCGCAACCGCTGCCCATCGAACACATCGCCACTGTCACGTTGCAGTTTCTCCAAGGCATCTGGGTGACCGTCGAACTCAAACCCGAAGCCCCACTGCCCGAACTGCGCAAAACCGCATTCGGCGTGCCCGGTGCGCGGGTCAACCGCAGGAAACGCCAGGTGCTGTTGCAGATGGCGCAACTGTGCATCGACAACAAGAAGATCGAGCCCTATGAAGGCCTGATGCTGATGACTGACTACGTGAAAGCATCCCTCGCACGCAAGATTCTGCAAAACTGGCAGGACTGACCCACCGACATAAAAAAACCCCGAACCAGTCGGGGTTTTTTTCGCCTGCAATCAGGCGCGACGCCGGATCAATTAGAAAACGTTGATCGGGTAGTCGACGAACAGACGGTATTCGTTGCCGCCTACGTTGTAGTCGCTGGCGTTGTTGGAAACGCGCAACCACGAGGCACGAGCACGCAGGCTCAGGTCTTTGACCGGGCCGCTCTGAACGATGTACTTGAACTGGTTCCAGATTTCACGCTCGGTGCCATCGCCACGACCACTGCCGTCGTCGATGTTGGTACCGCGCACGTAAGCCACGTTGTAGGTCAAGCCAGGTACACCGAAGGTAGCGAAGTCGATGCCGTAGGCCGCTTGCCACGAACGCTCGTCCTTGCCGTTGAAGTCGGACCAGTAGGAGTTGGCCAGCAGGATGGTGTTGCCACCGTCGCCGATGCCGGTCTCGTTAGTGTTGTCACGGTAGCCGCCGTACAGATAACCGGTGTCGCCAGTGCTGCGCTGGTGGGCCAAGGTGAAGCTGTGCGGACCAACGGCCCATGTGGCGCCCAGGCTCCAGATCTTGTTGTCGCGCGCGTCTGCATCGCCACGTTGCTCGGCGAAGCTGCGATCCAGCTTGGTTTTGTAGCCGTTGAAGTCAAACGTCAGCGACTGCTTTTCTGGCAGGGCCAGCACGTAGTTGACGTTGACGTATTGCTTCTTCAGCACGTCTTCCATGTCGGAGGCATACAGCGCTGCAGACAGGCTTTCGGTGAACTTGTAGCTGCCGCCCAAGTAGCTGATGTTCTTCAGGTTGCCGCTATCGGTGCCTTCAGCACTTTTGCGCGCTTCCTTGGTGAAGTGACCCGCGTCCAGTTGCAGACCTTCGATCTCTTTGGAAACGATCGAGGTACCGGTGTAGGTTTCCGACAACAGACGAGAGTTGTCGTAAGCCAGCACGGGCACGTTCGGGAACTGGTCACCGTACTTGAGCACAGTGTTGGAAAGGCGGAACTTCACCGCCGCGCCGCCTTTGGCCAGGTCGTTGGCGGCTGAGCCGCTGTCGCCTTGCTTGAAGAAGTCGATACCGCCCGCGCCGCTGCGGCCTTTACCGCCGTCCAGGCGAATGGCGTACTGGCCAATCACGTCCACACCCACACCGACGGTGCCTTGGGTGAAGCCGGACTCAAACTTGCCGATGAAGCCCTGGCCCCATTCGGCTTTGTCTTGCTTGCCGTTCTTGTAGTCACGGCTGATGTAGGCGTTACGTGCTGCGATGTTCAGATGGCTGTCTTCAACGAAACCCTTGGATTGTTCCTGGTCGTTTGCCATTGCTGTCGATGCGCTCAAAATCCCCAGAGCGATCAGACTCATCCGTTGTTTCAACATTTTTTTTATTCCTTATTACTGATTGAATACGCGCTATGACACCAGGCTCCTTATTGCTGTTTTGGTGTCGACTTTTTCCGAAAAAAAGAAAGCCCGCGGACGACTGAACTGCCGCGGGCCTTTTTTTATTGGTTGAGTCATGGCTGTTAGCCACAGGCGTTGGACGCAATGCTAGTCTCGCGTTGAACTATGTGTCAATTTCGCTAATCGTCTGTATTTAGGCAAAAAAATTCTAAGCCATGGCCTACAACGCTTTAAGCATTGCCTGGAAATCTCATCCATACAGAAAAAATACATATTTAGTAACGTATTTTACAAATCACACGTTTGGGAAGACATAACGCGTGCAAATTGAATTGGGCGCTTGCGCGCGGTCGGTGTCGGTCAGCCACTTATTCAGTGGAGGGCACACCGCAATGGCGAGCAAGCTCACTCGCACATTTTGATAGGCGCGTTCCTAGTTGTGCATCAATTCACACAATGCATGCATTTCATCCTCGCTGAAAAAACCAGCCGGGTAGCGCTCATTCATCACGCTGCGTAAATCTGGCTGCTGCCTGATCTGCCGTGAGCCGTGTGTCTTCAACCAGAGCGCCAGCGCATGAATTTCGTCACTGTTGACCCGCACGGGGTGGAACGTGCGCGCGTGCATCACGTCGATATTGGCATTCATTTCAGCGCTCTCTCCTACTGCGTGAGCGGCTAACTTACTCAAGGTTTATGACAGAACTGCGCAGTCATCACCGTGAGCTACTGTGACAATGCCAATACAAGAGCTATGCCAATGTGCCGTGTTTATAGGCAATCGGACACAAAAAAGCCCACGGCCTTACGGGGCCGCGGGCTTGTTGTGAACGCTAAAAACGGCTGGCGCCCGCTCGCCGTTCCGGCGTTGTTACAACTGCACTCAATTTTTCTGCGGGGCAGGCTGTTGTTGGGTCAGGCAATGGATATTACCCCCACCCAGTAACAGTTCGCGGCCCGGCACCATCACCACTTCGTGCTGCGGGAACAGGTTCTGCAGGATTTCCCGGGCCTGGCTGTCCAGCGGGTCGTCGAAGCTCGGCGCGATGATGCCACCGTTGACGATCAGGAAGTTGACGTAGGAACCGGCCAGACGCACGCAAGGATTGCGCTCCTGGCTGCCGTCCACCGGGTCCACACCCGCGCACTCTTCCTCGGTGGCATAGAGCGGCCCCGGAATCGGCATTTTATGCACTGTGAACGAGCGTCCCTGGGCATCGGTGCTGCTTAGCAGCACGTCCATGGCCGCGTGGCAGCGGGAGTAGTTCGGGTCTTGCGGGTCGTCGGTCCAGGCCAGCAACACTTCGCCTGGGCGCACATAGCAGCAGAAGTTATCCACATGGCCGTCGGTTTCGTCGTTGAACAGACCGTCCGGCAACCAGATGATCTTATCCACAGCCAGGTTGGCGCTCAGCACAGCCTCGATGGCTGCGCGGTCGAGATGCGGGTTGCGATTGCGGTTGAGCAGGCATTCTTCTGTGGTGATCAGGGTGCCTTCGCCGTCGACATGAATCGAACCGCCTTCCAGCACAAACCCTTCGGTGCGGTAGCGCGGCGCGCGCTCGATCTCGAGAATCTTGCCGCCGACCTGCGCGTCACGGTTCCACGGCGCATACAGGCCACCGTCAAAACCGCCCCAGGCGTTGAAATCCCAGTTCACGCCGCGCACTTCGCCACTGTTGTTGATCACGAAGGTCGGGCCGGTGTCACGCACCCAAGCGTCGTCGCTGGACATTTCCACCACCCGGATATTGGGCACATCCAAACGGGCACGGGCGTTTTCGTATTGGCCGGCGGAAACCGCGACGGTTACCGGCTCAAAACGCGCGATGGCCTTGGCCACTGCCACGTGCGCGGCCTGCGCCGGCTTGCCACCCAGGCGCCAGTTGTCCGGGCGCTCGGGCCAGATCATCCAGGCCTGGGTCTGTGGCGCCCATTCGGCGGGCATATGAAAGCCATCGGCGCGAGGTGTGCTGTGCAGGGTGGTCATGGCAATCAGGGCTCCGAAAGGGTGAAAGCCGACTTTATAGCGGATAAAAATCGGCCTTAATAGCATCAAAAGAACATAGTCGAAAAATATGACAGCAAATAACCGATAACAATCGATTATTTACAGTTGTTCATCCAACACCTTCGACAGCATGTCGACAAAGAAATCCACACTGCGTTTGGAAGTGACCATCGGCGGCTTGATCTTGAGAATGTTCAGGTAGTCGCCGGTCGGCTGCATGAAAATCCCCAGCTCACGCAAGCGGTCGCACAGCAGTGTGGTCTCTTCGGTGGCGGGTTCCAGAGTATGCCGGTCGCGCACCAGCTCCAGGCCCAGATAGAAGCCGGAGCCGTGAACGGCGCCGACCAACGGGTGACGGTCGATCAGGGCTTCCAGGCGCGCCTTGAAATGCGCGCCGATCACTTGGGCGTTTTCCCAGAGCTTTTCTTCCTCCATCACATCCAGCACCGCCATGCCGATCCGGCAACTGACCGGGCTGCCCCCCGATGACGAGAAGAAATACCCTTCGGCCTCCAGCGCCTCGGCGATCTCCCGACGAGTAATCACCGCCCCCAACGGCTGACCGTTGCCCATGCCCTTGGCCATGGTGATGATATCGGGCACCACGCCCTGCTCTTCAAAGCCCCAGAAGAAATGCCCCATGCGGCCATAACCCACCTGCACTTCATCGGCGATGCACACACCGCCCTGGGCGCGCACCAACGCATACACCTGCTGCAAATAGTCCGGCGGCAGGGAGATGCCCCCGGCATTGCCATACACCGGCTCACAGATGAAGCCGGCCAATTGGCGCTTGCTCGCGGCGATTTTCGCCAGGTTGTGTTCCACGCTTCGCACGTAATCCGGCGCGCTGTCCTGCCCGCGGAACTCGCCGCGATAGGTATTGGGCGCGGTCACCGGATGCACCCACTCCGGACGACTGCTCAAGGCCTTGGGGTTGTCGGCAATCGACGTGGACACCGCATCCGCCGCCACCGACCAACCGTGGTAGGCCTCCAGCACACTGAGCATGTCGCGCCCGCCGCTGTAGGCCCAGGCCAGGCGGATCGCCAGGTCATTGGCTTCGGTGCCGCTGTTGACCAGGAAGACCCGATCCATGCCGTCCGGCGCCAGCGCCAGCAAACGCTCGGAGAATTCGGCAATCGCCGCATAGTGAAAACGCGAGTTGGTGTTGAGCAGCGACCACTGCCGCGCTGCCACCGCCGCCATGCGGGGGTGACCATGGCCGAGCACGGCCACATTGTTGAGCATGTCCAGATAGGAGCGGCCCTGCATGTCGATCAGGTGGTTGCGCCAGCCCCGTTCGATGCGCGGCGGGTCGACGTAATAGTGCTTCTGCGAGCGCGCGAAGCTGGCGTCGCGGCGCGCCAGCAGGGCTTCAGGGTCGAGCTCTGGTTCGGCATCGCAGGCCAGCCCTAGCAGCGTCGAGGGTGACGGGCATAGCGCTTGCCACGCCAATGCTCGGCTCGGCGTGCAGAACAACGGCGGTTCAAGATCGGCGCGGCACCATTGCACGGTCAGGGGGGCGTGGACCTCGCCCAGCATTTGCCCTTCCACCACCGTCGAACCCGCTTTCAACAGGGTTTTTACGCCCCACAACCGCAGGCTCAACGGGCCATTCTGCACCCACAACAGGCCATCGGCGCCGACGTGCAGCACCCCGGCGAAGGGCGCTTCCACCGCTGTGCCGTGGGGCAGGTGCAACTCGACATGCAGCGGGAGCGTCTGCGGTTCCGTGGCGCTGTCTGGGTTCGTGCGCGACAAACGGTATTGGCCGTAGCGACTGGCCGCCAACCCGTGAACCGCCGCAGCCTCGTCCAGTAACCGCCGGTCAATCCCAGGTTGTTCCCAATTGCCCGCCTCAAAGTGCGGGCTGAGCACCCCCAGGTCGATCAGCGCGAACTCACGCCCCACCAGTCCCGGCAAGAGCGGCGCAAACCCCTCGCTGGCGATCGGCGGCAGCGTCTGCCCGACGCTGCACAGGATCGCCGCCTCCATCAATTCAAACGGCACCGACGTCGCCACGTGGAAAATTTCCCACTCATGCTCGGCGTTTTTCAACAGGTAGTCGTTATCGGGATCAAGGCGTTGCTGCTGTTCGCTGCTGAGCACCAGCACCGCCGCACGGGCGACGATCAGCGGCCACAGCGCCTGTAATTCTGCGCGTTGCAAAGGCGTAACGGCGTGACAAGCCTGGATTGCCGGCAAGATGGCAAAGGGATCGCCCTGGGCATGGTGCAACAGAGCGGCACAGGTCACCGACAGGTCGGCGATGCGCCAGGTATGCACCAGATCGCCGAAATCAATCACCCCCTGGACCTGCCAATGACGCAGGGCATCGCGCTGCCAGACCACATTGTCATCGGTGATGTCCATGTGTACCGCTTGCCAAGGCAAGTGATCCGCCAGGGGGCGAATGCGCGTACCGACTTGCTCGGCCACTTGCGCCAATGCAGCACGGTGGGGCAGGTCTGGCAGGGTCGCCAGCAGGTGGCTGATCAGTTCCTGAGCGTGGCGCGGGTCCCATTGCAGGGGCCGCTCCAGGCCTGGGTGGGCGAAATCGGCCAGCGCCTGGCTCATCCGCCCGCACAATTCACCGAAACCTGCGATGACCTCGCGGCCCACGTGAGGCAGGTGGGTCAAGGGTTGGCCGTCGATGTAAGCCAGCAGCCGCAGGTGCAGGGTTTGCCCGTCGACAGTCACGGTCAGCAGGTCCTCACCGTTCAGGGCCTTGATGACCCGGGGGACGCGCAACCTGTCCGGTGTCTGCAACGTGCGGAGCGCGGCGTGCTGGGCGTGCAGTTCAACAGCGGCGTAGTCGCCCAGGCAGATTTTCAGCACAAACCGGCCCCGGTCGCTGTCGACCCTGTAGTTGAGGTCTTGCTGGCTGCCCAGGGACCGTAAGGTGCCCGTGAGGCCGTAATGCTGCTCAAGTAACCGTACCGCCTGGTCGGGCCCCACTTGTGGGCAGGGCAGGCTGGCGCGATGGATCAACGTGGCGAGCAACATGATGTGGACCTCTGTTTTTATCAGGCGTTTATATCGCCATTGTTGATGGGGGTTAAGCAACCCCCCCTACGAGCCGCGCTTGCACAGATCCGCGTCACAACTCAAGCTATGCTCCATTCGTTTAATGTCCGTCTAAGGAAAAGGCCCTCCGACATGCGCATTCTTGTTACTGGCGGCGCTGGTTTTATCGGCTCTGCCCTGATCCGCCACCTGATTCAACACACCGAGCACGAAGTGCTCAACCTGGACAAACTGACCTACGCCGGCAACCTGGAGTCGCTGACCAGCATCGCGTCCAACAGCCGCTACGAGTTCGTCCAGGCCGATATCGTCGACCAGGCCACCGTCAGCGCTGTACTCGCGCGCTTCGAGCCCAAGGCGATCATGCACCTGGCCGCCGAGTCCCATGTCGACCGTTCCATCGACGGCCCGTCGGATTTCATCCAGACCAACATCGTTGGCACCTACAGCCTGCTGGAAGCCGCCCGCGCCTATTGGCAGACCCTCGCAGAGCCGGCCAGGAGCGCGTTCCGCTTCCACCACATCTCCACCGACGAGGTGTACGGCGACCTGCACGGCGTGGATGATCTGTTCACTGAAACCACGCCCTATGCACCCAGCTCGCCCTACTCGGCCAGCAAGGCCGCGTCCGACCACCTGGTTCGCGCCTGGCAGCGCACGTATGGCCTGCCGGTATTGCTGACCAACTGCTCGAACAACTACGGGCCGTTTCATTTCCCCGAGAAGCTGATCCCCCTGGTGATCCTCAACGCCCTCGCCGGCAAGCCGTTGCCAGTGTATGGCGATGGCTTGCAAGTCCGCGACTGGCTGTTCGTCGAAGACCACGCCCGTGCGCTGCTCAAGGTGGTGACCGAAGGCGCGGTCGGTGAGACCTACAACATCGGCGGCCACAACGAGCAGAAGAATATCGACGTGGTGCGCAGCATCTGCGGCCTGCTGGAAGAGCTGGCGCCGCAACGCCCGGCCGGTATCGCGCACTTCACCGACCTGATCACCTTCGTCAAGGACCGCCCCGGCCACGACCAGCGCTACGCCATCGATGCCAGCAAGATCGAACGCGAGTTGGGCTGGGTCCCGCAAGAAACCTTTGAAACCGGGCTGCGCAAAACCGTGCAGTGGTACCTCGATAACCTGGAATGGTGCCGCAGGGTCCAGGACGGCAGTTATCAGGGCCAACGATTGGGCAATACCGACATGAAGGATCTGATTGCATGATTAAGGGAATCGTATTGGCCGGCGGCTCCGGCACCCGTTTGCACCCCATCACCCTGGGCGTGTCCAAGCAACTGTTGCCGGTGTATGACAAGCCGATGATCTACTACCCGATCTCGGTGCTGATGCTCGCCGGAATCAAGGACATCCTGGTGATTTCCACACCGATGGACTTGCCGCAGTATCGCAACCTGCTGGGGGATGGCAGCCAGTTTGGCGTGCGTTTCAGCTATGCCGAGCAGCCGTCTCCAGACGGTTTGGCTCAAGCCTTCATCATTGGCGAAGAGTTCATCGGCGACGACCCCGTGTGCCTGATTCTGGGCGACAACATTTTCCATGGCCAACATTTCGGCGACCAGTTACGTACCGCTGCCGAACGCCCATCCGGGGCGACTGTATTCGGCTACTGGGTCAAGGACCCGGAGCGTTTTGGGGTGATCGACTTCGACAAGGAAGGCCGCGCCCTGTCCATCGAAGAAAAACCAGCCAAGCCCAAGTCGCCCTATGCCGTCACCGGCCTGTACTTCTACGACAACGAAGTGATCAAGATCGCCAAGGCGGTCAAGCCTTCGCCCCGTGGCGAACTGGAGATCACCGACGTGAACAACGCTTACCTCAAGCGCGGCGACCTGCATGTGGAGCGTTTTGGACGTGGCTTCGCCTGGCTCGACACCGGCACCCACGACAGCCTGCTCGAAGCCTCGACCTATGTGCAGACCATTGAGCACCGTCAAGGACTGAAAGTAGCCTGCCTTGAAGAGATCGCTTACGAGAATGGCTGGATCGATCGTGACCATCTTCTGGAACGCGCCAAGTACTTCGGCAAAACCGGTTATGGTCAATATTTGTACACGCTCGCCGGGGATACTGAATGAATGTAACCGCCACTGAGTTGCCCGGCGTATTGATCATCGAGCCGAAGGTTTTTGGCGATGAGCGCGGCTTTTTCTACGAGAGCTTCAACGCCAGGGACTTTGCCCAGGCCACAGGGCTTCAAACGCAATTTGTGCAGGACAACCACTCACGCTCGCAAAAAGGCGTGCTGCGGGGCTTGCATTATCAGCTTGAACATACCCAGGGCAAACTGGTGCGTGTCATCGCCGGCGAAGTGCTGGACGTAGCCGTCGACATTCGCCGCAGCTCACCGAACTTCGGTCAATGGGTCGGCGTGCGCCTGTCGGCGCAGAACAACCGCCAACTGTGGGTGCCGGAAGGCTTCGCCCATGGTTTCGTGGTGTTGAGCGACTATGCCGAATTCCTCTACAAGACCACCGACTACTACCAGCCGAGCGCCGAGCGCAGCATCCTCTGGAATGACCCCACGCTGGCCATCGACTGGGAGCTGACCGAACCGCCGCAACTGTCCGCCAAGGATCAGGCCGGCAAACTGCTGATGGACGCCGACCTGTTCCCATGAAGATCCTGATCACCGGCCAACACGGCCAACTCTCCCAAGCGCTGCAACAACGGCTCCAGGGCCAGGGCGAACTCATCGTGCTGGGCCGCGACAGGCTGGACTTGGCCCACGTTGACCAGATCCGCGAGCAAGTGCGCGCCCATCGCCCCGACCTGATCATCAACGCCGCAGCCCACACCGCGGTCGATCAGGCCGAAAGCGAGCCGGACGCGGCCTTCGCGGTCAACGCCACCGCGCCCGGCGTCCTCGCCGAAGAAGCCAAGGCCTTGGGCGTGCCGCTGATCCACTACTCCACCGACTACGTGTTTGACGGCAGCAAACCTGCGCCTTACACCGAAACCGACATCCCCAACCCGTTGGGCGTCTACGGCCAGAGCAAGCTCGCCGGTGAGCAGGCGATCGCGGCCGCGGGGGGCGAATACCTGATCCTGCGCACCAGTTGGGTCTACTCCCTTCACGGCAAGAACTTCCTGCTGACCATGCAGCGCCTGCTGCAAGAAAAACCGCAGATGCGCATCGTCGCCGACCAGATCGGCGCGCCGACCTGGGCCGGCACCATCGCCAACAGCACCCGCGCGTTGATCGAGCGCTGGCAGGCCGGCCAGGCGGGCGACTGGGGTGTCTATCACCTGACCGCCCAAGGCGAAACGTCGTGGTTCGGCTTCGCCCAGGCGATTGGCGAGCACCTGCGCGCCGCTGGCAAACCCTGCGCCGAATTGGAAGCGATCCCGTCCAGCGCCTACCCGACGCCGGCCAAGCGCCCATTGAACTCGCGCCTCGATTGCAGCCGCCTGCAACAGCAGTGGCAGGTCAGCCAGCCGTCGTGGCAAGACGCATTGCGCGAGTGTCTTGCACACCAGCACTAGGCATAATGCGCCTGTACCCTCAGGCGCATGACTCCCATGACCCCATCCCTCCCGCGAAGACCCCGCTGGCGCAGCCTCGCCCTGTTGGCGTTGTGCCTGGCGCCGCTGCTGTGGCCGCTGGAGCACCTGGCCGAGCGCTACTATCGCAGCGAGCTGGCCGGGCAGAACCGTCAGACCCTCGACCTATACGTTGCCAACCTGCTGGGCACCCTGCATCGCTATGAAGTGCTGCCGCAGATCCTCGGCGACTTGCCAGCCCTGCGCACCGCGCTGGCGGCACCGCAGGTCAGCACCAACCTGGCCAACGCCAACCTGTTGCTCAAGGACGTCGCCGCCCAGGCCGGGGTCGAAGTGATGTACCTGATGGACACCACCGGCAAGACCCTCGCCGCGTCCAACTGGGACAAACAAGACAGCTTCGTCGGGCGCAATTTCTCGTTCCGCCCCTATTTCAGCGAAGCCATGGCCGGGCGCCTGGGGCGGTTCTTCGGCCTGGGCACCACCTCGGCCAAACGCGGTTACTTCTTCGCTGCCGCGGTGCGCGATGGCGAGGAAATCATCGGCGTGCTGGTGGTCAAGGTCGACCTGGACCACACCGAAAGCCTGTGGGGCAACACCCCGGAGCAACTGCTGGTCACCGACCACAACGGCGTCGTGATCCTGACCTCACGCCCGCAATGGCGATTCCGCGCCACCCGGCCACTGACGGCCGAAGAGCACCAGGCGATTATCGCCATCCAGCCCTACCCCACACGCGATCCGCAACCGCTGGTCTTGAGCCCGACGGCGTGGTTGCGCCAATCCACGGCCATCGCCGAAACCGGCTGGAACGTAGAGATCCTCGCGCCACAATCGTTGATCAACCGCCCGGTGCGCACCGTGGTTGCGGTGGGCGGCGCCACGCTGTTGGTGCTGATGTTGCTGCTGGGCCTGATGATGCAGCGCCGTCGGCACTACCTGGACCGCATCGCCTTCGAAGCCAAGGCCCGACGCGAGCTGGAAATGCGCGTGGCCGAGCGCACCAGCGACCTGGAAGGCCTCAACCGGCGCCTGAAACAGGAAGTGCTGGAGCGCGAACATGCCCAGCAGGAACTGGTGCGCGCCCAGGATGACCTGGTGCAGGCGGGCAAATTGTCGGCGCTGGGCACCATGTCGGCGAGTATCAGCCACGAGCTCAATCAGCCCCTGGCGGCGATTCGCAGTTATGCGGAAAACGCCGAAATCCTGCTCGACCATGAGCGCACCAACGATGCCCGCGGCAATCTCAAGCTGATCAGCGAACTGACCGGGCGCATGGCCTCGATCATCGCCCACTTGCGCGCTTTCGCCCGGCGCGATCGGCATGCGCCGGAAAGCGTCGCCCTGCAACCGGCGCTGGACGACGCGCTGGCGTTGCTGGCCAAGCGGCGGCGCGCGATGGAAGTCGAGTTGATCCGTGACTTGCCCGAGGCCACCCTGTGGGTCGAGGCTGGTGAAACCCGCCTGCGCCAGGTGCTGGGCAACTTGCTGGCCAATGCCCTCGACGCCCTCACCGAAAAAGGCCCGCCGCGCAAACTCTGGCTGAGTGCCGAAACCACCGAACAGGGCGTCAACCTGTACATTCGCGACAACGGCCCGGGGTTTTGCATGGAAGCCCTGGGCCGCGCCAGCGAGCCGTTCTACACCACCAAGACCCGCACCCAAGGCCTCGGGCTGGGCCTGGCGATCTGTGACACCTTGATGCGTGCCTTTGGTGGCGAACTGCTGTTTGCCAACCACAAGCAAGGCGGCGCGCTGTTAACCTTGAAATTGCGTGCCGGCTCGCCGGGCGTCAGTCTGCAACCGTCCGAGGACCGCAGTGTATGAGTATCGATAACCAGATCCAGGTAGTGTTGATCGACGACGATCCACACTTGCGTCAGGCCCTGTGCCAGACCCTGGACCTGGCCGGGCTGAAAGTCCTGCCCCTGGGCGAAGCCACCGGCCTCACCGCACGCCTGTCGCGGGATTGGCCGGGCGTGGTGGTCAGCGATATCCGCATGCCCGGCATGGATGGCCTGGAGCTGCTGGCTGACCTGCACGGCCAGGAC
>NZ_JAKNRV010000081.1:0-17698 GCF_023072625.1 Pseudomonas emilianonis | reverse complement strand
CGATGCGGTGATCGACGGCCGCCAGCAGGTAGTACGGCGTCAGGCTGCTGGTATTGCGTCGGATCGCCTGCCAGTACACGCTTTCGCCTTCGTTGAGCAGCAGGTCTTGCAGGCGCTGGGTCAGGCCTTCCATGTTCAGGGGTTTGGTCAGATACGCCGTGGGCGCCAGGGGCAAGGCCTCACGCACGCTGGCGCTGTCATTGCGGCTACTGAGCAGGATGAACGGCAGCGCGGGCGAACGACGCTGCTGGCGCACGGTGCGCAACAGGCTCAGGCCATCGATGCCCGGCAGGTCCCAATCCGCCATGATCAGGTCGTAGGCATTGTCGCGCAGCAGCGTAGCCGCTTGCCGGCCATCGGCACACACATCCAACCGTGCGTCACAGCGAACATTCAACAGCACCTGCTTGAGCAGGTCCCGCGACCAAGGGTCTGCCTCGGCAATCAACACTCGGGGTACAGCGGGCAAATCAACAGCACTCATCCAGCACGCTCCATCCGCAATGCCTGCACCTTAGACAATGCGGTGTCCTACGTACAACGTACAACGAACAACGAACAACGAACAACGAACAACCGCTGAATGTGCTGTATCGGGCACAAAAAAACCCGCCGAAGCGGGTTTTTTCTATCGATCGGTTCAGCCCGTGCTTACAGCTCGGAGAAGCACTCTTCGATGATTGCCAAGCCTTTGTCCAACTGCGCATCCGGCGCGGTCAGCGGAACCAGTACGCGCAACACGTTGCCGTAAGGGCCGCAGGACAGCAGGATCAAGCCCTTCTCACGCGCCTTGGCCACCACGGAGGCGACGGCAGCGGCGTTTGGCTTGTGGCTGTCGCCACCTTCGAACAGCTCGATCGCGATCATCGCGCCCAGGGCACGCACGTCGCCGATCACCGGGTACTTGGCCTGGATGGCCTTGAGGCCGGTGACCAGACGCTCGCCGACGGCTTTGCAGCGATCCAGCAGGTGTTCTTCTTCGAACACTTCCAACACGGCCAGGGCCGCGGCGCAAGCGATCGGGCTACCGGCGTAGGTGCCGCCCAGGCCACCTGGCGCGATGGCGTCCATGTATTCGGCCTTGCCGCACACACCGGCCAACGGGAAACCGCCGGCGATGGATTTGGCGAAGGTGGTCAGGTCGGCAGTCACGCCCATCTGTTCCATGGCGAAGAACGTACCGGTACGGCCGGCACCGGTTTGCACTTCGTCGGCGATCAGCAGGATGCCGTGCTTGTCGCACAGTTCGCGCAGGCGCTTCATGAAGGCTTTAGGCGCGACGTAGAAACCGCCTTCGCCCTGCACCGGCTCGATGATGATGGCAGCGATATCACGCGGCTCGGCATCGTTTTTGAAGATGCGTTCGATGCTGGCGATGGAGTCGTCGTCGCTCACGCCATGCAGCTCGTTCGGGAACAGCGCGCGGAAGATGCCGCCTGGCATCAGGCCCATGCCGGCCGAGTAAGGCACGACTTTACCGGTGAGGCCCAGGGTCATCATGGTGCGACCGTGGTACGCGCCGGTGAACGCGATAATGCCGGCACGGCCAGTGGCGGCGCGGGCGATTTTCACGGCGTTCTCAACGGCTTCGGAACCGGTGGTGACCAACAGGGTTTTCTTGGCGAAATCACCTGGGACCTTGGCGTTGATTTTTTCGCACAGTTCCACGTAAGGCTCGTAGGCCAGTACCTGGAAGCAAGTGTGGGTCAGCTTGTTCAGCTGCTCGGTCACGGCCGCGATGATTTTCGGGTGTACGTGACCGGTGTTCAGCACGGCGATACCGCCGGCGAAGTCGATGAACTCGCGACCTTCAACGTCGGTCACCGTGGAGTTCTTCGCGGATTCGGCGAAGATCGGGTGAATCTGGCCAACACCGCGTGGTACAGCGGCTTCGCGGCGTTTCATCAAAGAAGCGTTGGTCTTGCTCATAAAGTCCTCATTCGCCACTCATCGGGTGGCGTGGTCCAAGGAATACGTGGCGGGGAGGCAACTAGGGCAGCATGCGATGATCGACTGCCACAGCGTTCCCGGCCACTACGAATAACGATGTAAAACGCGCAAAGGGTCAGCGCTCTCGTGCCCTTTGCGCTTGCAGCAATGCCTTGCCGGGCTTAGATGCCCAGGCAGAGGTATTTGATTTCCAGGTAATCCTCGATCCCGTACTTGGAACCCTCACGGCCCAGCCCCGAAGCCTTGATGCCGCCGAACGGTGCCACTTCGTTGGAGATCAACCCGGTGTTGACGCCGACCATGCCATATTCCAGGGCTTCGGCCACACGGAACACACGGCTCAGGTCGCGAGCATAGAAGTAGGAAGCCAGACCGAACTCGGTGTCGTTGGACATCGCGATCACTTCGGCTTCGTCCTTGAAACGGAACAGCGGCGCCAGCGGGCCGAAGGTTTCTTCCTTCGCCACAGCGGCGTTTTTTGGCACGTTGATCAGGATGGTCGGCTCGAAGAAGTTACCTTCCATGACCTTGCCACCCGCCAGCAGCGTAGCGCCTTTGGCCAGGGCATCAGCAATGTGCTCCTGGACCTTGGCCACAGCTTTGCCGTCGATCAGCGGGCCGGTAGTGGTGCCGTCTTCCAGACCGTTGCCGATCTTGAGCTTGGCCACCGCCACTTTGAGTTTTTCAGCGAACGCGTCATACACCGCGTCTTGAACGTACAGACGGTTGGCGCAGACACAGGTCTGGCCGTTGTTGCGGTACTTGGAGATGATCGCGCCTTCGACGGCCTTATCCAGGTCAGCGTCGTCGAACACGATGAACGGCGCGTTGCCGCCCAGTTCCAGGGACACTTTCTTGATGTCCTTGGCGCATTCGGCCATCAACTGGCGACCGATTTCGGTCGAGCCGGTGAAGGACAATTTACGCACGATCGGGTTGCTGGTCAGCTCGCTGCCGATATCGCCGGCGCTGCCGGAGACCACGCTGAACACGCCTTTCGGAATGCCGGCACGCTGGGCCAATTCAGCCAGGGCGAACGCGGAGAACGGCGTTTGCGATGCAGGCTTGAGTACCATGGTGCAACCAGCGGCCAGGGCCGGGCCGGCTTTACGCGTGATCATCGCAGCGGGGAAGTTCCACGGCGTGATCGCGGCTGTCACGCCGATCGGTTGCTTGATCACGATCAGACGCTTGTCCGGCTGGTGGCCGGGAATCACATCACCGTAGACGCGCTTGGCTTCTTCGGCGAACCACTCGATAAAGGACGCGGCGTAGACAATTTCGCCCTTGGCTTCGGCCAGCGGCTTGCCCTGTTCCAGAGTCATCAGACGGGCCAGGTCTTCCTGGTTCTCAATGATCAGCTCGAACCAACGGCGCAGCTTGTTGGCGCGCTCCTTGGCGGTCAGCGCACGCCAGGCCGGCAGCGCCTTGTCGGCGGCTTCGATGGCGCGGCGGGTTTCAGCGGCGCCCATCTTCGGCACGGTGCCGAGAATTTCGCCCGTGGCGGGGTTGTTGACCTTGATGGTCTGACCGTTGTCCGCATCGACCCAAGCCCCATCGATAAAGGCTTGCTGGCGGAACAACTGGGCATCTTTAAGCTGCATGTCGGCTTTCCTTAACAGCACCGCGCGCGCGCGGAGCGAATTAGAGTTTTTGAAAGGCGCCTTGTGGGCTGCCGTCAGGGAAATCAGCCCCAGCGTGCAAGCAAGTGGATAGCGCACGGGAGACAGAGCGTTTGAAATCTCAAACGAATCCTAGGATCAATGGGGGTATAGGGCAATAGGATGTTCGAAAAAAAGAACAAAAACCGCACATTTGCCGGATTTATCGGATCAGCGACCTTCAGCCCGGTTTCCCGCCATCGCGCCATCGCGCCCGGCGCAGAGCCCCGACACAGACAATTCCTACCCGCCAACGGCCAAAAACCAGCATGGACGCCCAAGGTCGACATGGGTATGATGGCGCCCGCACAAGCATCCGTAGCTCAGCTGGATAGAGTACTGCCCTCCGAAGGCAGGGGTCGTGGGTTCGAATCCCGCCGGGTGCACCACATACTAGTTTCTGGCTGTCTCAGACAGTCTACGAAACACCCCAAGAAGCCCGCCCTGTGCGGGCTTTGTTGTTTCTGGCTATCCGTTCCTGTCTACCCCTATAACTTCCCGCCGTGTATGCCCATTTGTAGGCTTTGAGATTCCTATAACTGGAGGCATACAGGAAGTGAGGCGTACTGAAACCTACCCCGAAGCAACCGGCGAGGGCATGTTGCTTCGGGTCTACCATCGGCCGAACCATGAATAAACCACTACAGAACAGCGCTCAGATGCCTGATTACCTGAAGGCCCGAAAGATGCATTTGAACGGGATAATTGTCGGCATGGCTGGCATGAAAAAACTCAACAGAAGAGAAACCAAAGACACTAAAGTTGAGACGCTCACGATTGATGCAATCAAGGCAGAGCTTGATTTCATTGACCTCCAGCTCAAAAGAAAGAGCAGGTGATGAAGAGGCGGAAGCCTGAGCAGCTTCCGCTTTGCTAGATCCTATCCTTAAAACAAGGCTCCAGACTTTCCCGACTTATGGTCTATAGCTACCTTGGGCTTAACCACTCTCGCCCAAAAGCTGACACTCTGAAACACTTAGCAAATCAAGAGAGTTTTAAATTAACTCCCACTTCACCGCTAATTTGCCACTTGAGACAATAGAAACTGTGACAATTAATAATTCTGCCAAACTTAAACAAAAACATCTTAAAATGTCAGCGCAATACTGCCTTCGCGATGAGGACAAAGAACCATCCGAGAGAGACAAATATCAGTAAGAAATATAGCGAAAATCCACTATAGTACCTAAAATCCGTACCCTCTACATATTCAGTTCTTTTATTGACTCTACTGTTATCAGTTTCGGTGTGATTTTCGAATTTGCTCAATATGTTAAAATATTCACTTAACCTTTGTTCGTACTCTTGATCAGAGAGAGTAACACCCCACTTATTCATAAGCTTATAAACCAATTCATTTAGCTGAACTCCACATTCATGATGCTTGGAGGACTTTAGACTAAAATCGCTCATGCTTATAGCAATAGAAAAACAGAGAATAACTATTGACAGGAAGACCTGCCCAATATTAACAGCCACGCTACCAAAAGAAAAATCAAACTCTACCAGTTGGAGAAGCGCAACTAAAATAAGTATTATTGAAAACAGTGAAATACTAAATAAAGATAATTTATTATGAAAGTCTAAACGCCGGCTCGCCTGGAATCTAGCTGCGACTGTCTTAGAAATCATTTGCCTCAAAGCATCGCAATTGGTATCTTCCGCTGACATGGTTTTCTCGGTACGTGACTAACAGGAGTGGTTGAAATTGATTGAGTCGCCGTTTACTACAAGAAATCTTGCTAGATTTATTGCGCGAAATCGGAATGCCGACTCCTCAGATGCTAAAGCAGATTATGAATCAGTCGCAAGCGAAATATTAAAAAAAATTGACGCTGGCACGGTATTTTGCAACGCAACTAAAAGCTTCACACTCAATAATAAGACTGTACTAACTTACACGACCGAGGATGCCAAAGTAGCATCTAAACTTATAATAAGAAACCTAGAACTCAATGCAAGAATCAAACAGCCTAATAGAAGCGAAATAATCTCCGCACTAATTTCCTCGCTTCAAGATGGCACCCCTTATAGAGCCCACAGGTACGACATCAAGAGCTTTTACGAAAGCATTAATCGTTCAGCTATCCTCACAATGCTTGAGGATGAATCTCTCTGTTCTTTAAGGACATTAAACCTAATAAAAATTTTATTCCGCGCTTTGGATCTGGATAATGTAAAAGGACTACCGCGAGGACTAGATATAAGTGCATATCTCTCTGAAATTTATCTCAGAAACTTTGACACTAAACTTAGGCGATTGGAACACGTAAATTTTTACGCGCGCTTCGTAGACGACATTATAATACTAACGTCAAATGACAAAGCGGATGAAACTACGAACTTTGTAAAAGAATTTTTAAGCAGTGACTTGACTTTACATGACGATGGAAAGAGATCGGATATACAAATAGGCAAATCCGAGATTCTTGACAAAGACAAACGGCGGATAGAAAAGTTTGAAACTTTGAATTATCTTGGTTACGAATTCAAAATATTCAACACATACCTTCAAAGCACCGATTTTAGAGTCAAGAGAAAAGTAGAAGTTGAAATCTCAAAAAACAAAATCAAAAGAATGAAGTCCCGACTATTTAGTTCGCTTTTATCATACTGTTCATCCGCAAAAGGCTTAGGTGACTTCAAGCTCTTAGAGAAGAGATTGAAAGCATTAACTGGGAACTATGAAATTAACTCATCAGGAACCAATGTAATAATAAAAACAGGCATATATTTTAACTATCACCATAGAACACCAAAAAATAACTGTCGCTTAGCGGACCTAGATAGAACATTCCAGCGAGCTCTTTTCTCTCAAGGGCATCCTTTATTTAAAAAGCTCTCGGCCTCACTTCTACTTAATGAAAGAAGAAAACTATCCGGGTTTAGCTTTTTGAATGGCTATAAAAATGTTACATACTACTCTTTTACCTACAAAGAGTTGGCCAAAATACGTATGCATTGGAACAAGTAGCCATGAATAATAAAGTGATGCGTGTACGTAAAACCGACTATGAACGCGTAGTATTAACTGAGACATGCCCTTACGAAGTCCCTATAATCTTTGAAAATGTTGGGATATACCGATTATTAAAAATATCTTCTGGTCATACAAAGGTTGAGCACCCTACAACCAAGTTACTAATTGACAAAATAATAATAAAAGATCAGACGGTATATACCGTCCCAATGCCATATAAAATAAGGAAAGATAGCGAGTCTTTTCGTGAGCTATCGCTACTCCATCCAGCCTCTCAGAATGAAATAGTCAGCTTTTACAAAGAATTTCAGTACAAAATAATAAACTTGTGCGGTTTAAGTGACTTCAGCATTAGATCTCCAAAGAAGATCGCTAGCAAATATTATAAAAAGAATAACATGCAATGGGTAAATGAATACAAAAGCGATAAAATGATTGACGTGACAAACGAGATGAAATACAAACATCTTACTTCATACTTCTCATATCACGGTTACCGTAGACTTTATAATTTTTTTGATTCTTACGAATTTATGAGGCTCGAGAGAAAGTTTTCGGTTTTTTGGTCTCTCGATGTTAGTAGATGTTTTGACAGCATCTATACTGAATCTATAAATTGGTCAAACCAAGAAAAAGATTTTTCCAAAAGTAACTCGGATGTGAAAAATACATTCGGCTCAGTTTTCAATAGACTAATGAAAACATCTAATCACAACGACTCTTCCGGAATTTTGATTGGCCCAGAAGTAAGCCGAATTTTTGCTGAGATTATTTTTCAAAAAATAGATAGCGATATAAAAAAAATACTACAAGCTGACAAGCTTGAATCAGGAGAGCATTACGAGATAAGAAGATATGTAGATGATATCTATGTATTTTCACGAAGCGACCATGAGGCATTAAAAGTTTACGAGGCAGTAGATAAAAGCTTAAAAAAATACAAATTGAGTCTTAACAAATCGAAAACCGCAAAAGTTAGGCGTCCATTTGTAACAAAGAAAACGCAGGTCATGTTGGAGATTAAGTCTCGTTTAAAAAATCTGGAAGAAAAGCTTTTGGAAAAAACCGAAAGCGATAACAAACTTTCCCCTAAAAGATTAATGAATAAGCACCATATAATAATTTCTTTCGCTAACGAAATAAAATCACTCTGCCTTGATGATGCGTCTTCATACACAATGGCTTGCAACTTTCTAATAAAGGCGCTAACAAATATCTCAATAAAATTCTGCAAGAGAAACTACAAAAGAAATTTTGAAAAAAAGTCTCTCTCACTATTTTCTGATTTTTTTATCGTGATTGTTGATCTTTTATTCCACCTCTTTACTGTAAATCCAAGTCACTCCGGCTCGGTCCAGCTCTGTAAAATGACGACCGCTGTAGCAGAATTTTGCGATAAGGTTATACCCGCGGAAGCACCGTTGATTAAAAGCCAGATATTCAGTAGATGCTTAGATTTTTTCAAAAGTAGTGAGTTTTCAAAGATTTCACATCAGTATTCAGACGATACATTACTTGAAACGCTAAATATGTTGATTGTATCCAGCTGTCTCGGGGATGACTACATGCTATCCACGAAAGACTTGAATTCGATTTTTGAAATAAATTCAGAAAGGACATTGAGCTATTTCGAAATAATAGTTCTACTCTACTACATTAAAGATAATCCGACGTATTCAGTTATTCGTTCGCGAGTAATTTCTTCAATACATGACACGTTGAGTGACATGAGTGATATTAAATCCTCAACAATCAAGGCCTACCTATTCTTCGAGGCTACGACATGTCCATATTTGGACGAGCAAGATAAAGTGATCCTAGTAAAGAGAGCTCTCGAGAGCACGGGCTTGGCCAGTCACCTAACGATTGGTTATGACGCACTACAGGTCACGCATGATTTAGAGGGTGTAAGATACTGTTCTTCCTGGGACAAAGCGGCAATGATGAGTTTGCTAGAGAAAAAAGAGTTGCATGCAGTTTACTAGCGCCCCATAATATGCAAGCACTCGCTGGCTAGATTTTCATCGTATTAATCAATGAGACCTATACGACGAAAAGAACACTGATATGGAATCAACATATTTAGTCCACCGAAAGGTGTTTACACACTACAGCCAGCGCAGTGCAATTATTCAATTAAGTTACTATCTAAAGTTCAAGCGAGATCTGATTAAGAATCTCACTCCTTCAGCATTACGCATGCTATCTCCTTCCATTGACACGCTGAATGACTGCTCACTCTTGGCTGATTGCAGCCTCTCGAGAAAGGCTGCTACCAGCCAATGCGGCATAAGCAAGTTTCGAGCGCGACAGGCACTCAAAACCATAATGGAAATCGCGCATCTACGCGCAACCCACATCTGCTGACGTGACGATAAACTTCAGATTTAACGTAGAGCGCGCACTTCAATTTTGAAGAAGCGTTTTTACACACTCTGGACCAAAAGCGGACGTAACGTGCGCCACCTCTGTGACAGCAACTTTGGGACTGAGGAGCGCTACCTCTTCAGACAGGCGCGCCTAAATGCGCTTTACGAGCAGAGTTAGAAACGGTTGAGGAGTGGGACGGAGATACCCAAGATGACATACACCTCGCAATTTACAGCTTCACCCAATTACTCAAGGCAGCGAAAGCACGGTAGTTGTGCTGGTGGCGAAAGGACCACAGGGTTCAACGTGGATAGGCCATTGAAGACAGCGAGTCACCCATCGGCATCTAGGTCACGACGAGCTTCGATGGAGCCTTCACAAAGAGCGTTAACGGCGTCAGCACACTGCGCCCTGTATGCCCACGTGTATGCCTAACCGACGCACCACCAAAGAAACCCAATAAATACGTGCATCTTACCGCCCAGTTCAAACGACGCCGGGCCATATAGCAGTCCAGGGCTGTCTCAGACAGTCTACGAAACACCCCAAGAAGCCCGCCCTGTGCGGGCTTTCTTGTTTCTGGCTATCCGTTCCTGTCTACCCCTACAACTGGAGGCATACAGGAAGTAAGGCGCACTGAAATCAAACGCCGAACACTACTGTCGAGAATCAAGGCAGCCGCTTCTCCATCGGCTGATAGATAAGCCCTGCGAACTCGCCCACGTCTCCTGACAGGGCGAATCCATAGCTTTCGTAGGCTGCCACCGAAGACAACGATGCCCTGACCGTCACGACCTCATCCCTGACTTGCTCCAGTGCAGCGCTCATCAGGCGCATGCCGATGCCCCTACGTTGCGAGCCCGGCGCGACGAACAGCATCGCCACGTGGCGCCCTTCCTTGAGTTCAATCAGCCCCGTTATCGCCCCATCCGCGACACACACCAGCATTAGGTTGTCGCCCTCCATACGGTCGGCAAACGCCTGCGCCGCTGCCACCTTGGCGAAGGTCTCCACACCCTGCGTCGACAGCGAGGGCGCAACCGCAATCATGAACGCGTCGAGGCAAAGAGCGCTCGCGTGAGGCAGGTCGTCGTAGGTCAGTTTACGTATCTGCATAGCAGTCGCTCGTGTCTGGAAGATGAGAATGGGGCAATTCCCGCACTCAAAAGTCCGGTCCAGGCCGACAGGCGTCTGTCGCATGCGTCAGCTCTGGGCCGACTCCCGTTCGTCTCGACAGGCAGCGATCGGACGATCCTGCTGAAAACAGTCGGATGTTTAGATTGTCTGAACGCCGGCTAGCATCGGCGCGGCCCCGTAAGCAGTAAGACCACGCCGTGCTCGGTGTCGATCAGGTGGTTTGTGGAATGGGCAAAAAAAGCTGGGCTACCCGAATCGGCCGAAATCAGAGATCTAGACCCCAACTACCTCGACCCTGTTGCGTCCGGCTAACTTGCCCTCGTAGAGCGCGCAATCGGCCCGTGCAATAGCGTCGCTGAGCACCTCCTCAACGCGATATTGAGTGACGCCGATGGACAGAGTCACGCTGACTTTTTTGCCATTGCTGTAAATCTCCAACGCCTGCACAGCCTTGCGTATACGTTCTGCGCTATCAGTTGCATGGCTAAAATCCGTGTCCGGCAATATGCAGAGAAATTCTTCGCCGCCCCAGCGGCCGATAAAGTCTTGCTCTCGCATTGAACATTTGAGTAGTTCACTCACCGCTTCGAGGACACGATCGCCGGTATCGTGACCGTGCAAATCATTGACCTGCTTGAAGTGATCTATATCCATCAACATCAAGGTGAGATTGCTGGGGCGCCTATGATGTCGTGCCAGAATTTTCTCGGTCAGCGCAATCATGTGCCGACGGTTGAATAGGCCAGTTAATGAGTCCGTCGTTGCCATGCGCGCCAGGCTCTTGTGCGCGCGGGATACCGTGACCACATAGAACAGCGCGAGATAGCTGAACATGCAGAACACCACTGTCAGGTTGAAAACATGCACACCCAACAGAGCATTGGAGGAGATGGGTTGCAGAGGACTTACGAACCACATCAGTACATCCAGGCTTACGTAGTAGGCCCAAAGCCAACCGGCGTATATCCAGGCGCTACGGGCCCGCATACTGACGAACAGGGCTGGAATAAACATTAACAAGAAATAGTGAAAACCACTTCCCCAGCCGATTAGAACGGTGCCCAGCCCTGCGTGTACAAGTACTTCAATGCGTATCAGGAGAACTGCCAGCCGATTTCGTCGCTGCTTGAAGGCGTGATAGGCATAGACATACATGGCCACACTGACCACGTTTATCCACGCCAAAATGGGCGAGCCCAGAATGAGAAAAATAAAAAAGAAGGCAACGTCTACGCTACCCGCCAACTGGCAACAACGCATGGAAAGCTGCCAAAATTCTGGCCGGGCGTCGCGCCTGGGTAGGCTTTCTGAGTGTGTCCCTTGCATCGAACCTGTTACCTCAATATCCGGGTATACGTCGGTTTTTAGGTTGGCTATTTCACACCAGCAAATGAGGCGTAAGAAAGGTTTCGCAGGGCGTTTAGATTGAAGGTACGAGGCTATACATCAGTTGTCTAGTGGCTACTGGCCGCTTTTTATGGCGATTATATTAAAGAGAACGGCAAATCGGCCGGCAAAAAACCGTGACAGCAGCAGGCTAATAAAAAGCCCCGCAGGGTGATGCTCTGGCGGGGCTTTTTTGTGCGATTGAGCTTTTGCCAGTCCTCAACCGGGAGCATGGAGCGGCGGTCGAAGCGATGGCTCGATCAGTGAACGGTCGTCGCCCACTTCAAACCCGAGCAGGCGACACAATAATCTTCACGTTGTGCTCCTTATTCTTAACCAACTCCTCAAAGCCCTGCCCCACAATCTGTTCCAACTGAATGCGCCCCGTCACCAGCGGCGTGATATCCAGCCGTCCATCAGCGATAAACGCGATCACGTCGGCGAACTCACCGTTATAGGCCAGTGCGCCCATTACCTGTTTTTCCGTCGCCACCAACTCGAAAAAGTTGAACTCGCTGGGCTCTTCGAAGATTCCCACCAGGACGCACTTGCCGGCCTTGCGGATCAGGTCGATTGCGAGCTTGGCTGTGTGTTTGTTGCCGATGCATTCGAAACTGACATCCGCGCCGAGCCCGCCCGTCAGGCGTCGTACTTCGGCCAGGGCATCGCACTCATTCGGATCGAGCACGTGGGTCGCCCCTACTTCGCGGGCCTTGGTCTTGCGCGCTCCGGACATTTCCAGCGCGATCACCTGCGCGGCACCGGCCGCTTTGGCGCACATGATGGTGCACAGGCCAATGGTGCCGGCACCGACCACCACCACGTTTTGCCCGAGCAGGCTTCCGGCTTTTTTCACTGCGTGCATGCCCACGGCCAGCGGTTCGATCAGTGCCCCGGCTTCAGCCGGAAAGTTCGCCGGTAATTTGTACAGCAGGTTGGCTGGCACGTTGACCAGTTCGGCGAAGGCACCATTGTTCATCAGCCCGGTGAAGGCCAGGTTCTCGCAGATGTTGTACATCCCGTGGGTGCAGTAGTAGCACGTGCCGCAATGTTGGCACGCATCGGCCGCCACCGGCTCGCCGACGCTGAAGCCCTGCACGCCGGCGCCGAGTTCGACGATCTCGCCGCAAAACTCATGACCGAGAATGCACTGGCCCTTTATCCCGGTCAGCGGGTGCGGGGCGTCAACCGGTATGAACACCGGCCCGGCCACGTACTCATGCAAATCGGACCCGCAAATTCCGCACCACTGCACGCGGATTTGCACCCAACCCGCAGGCGGCGAAATGGGCAGCGGAACGTCTTCGACGCGGATATCGTTACGGCCGTGCCAGACAGCGGCACGCATGCTGCGTTGCGGATTGATCGAAAGAGTCATCGCGAAATCTCCTTGAAACGGTTGGTCCTGGCGCCCCGCCAGCGTCCGCCAGCAGGGGCGTCAGTGCGGTTGCACAACGTCCAGAATCAGTCGATTGGCCTGCTCGGGGTGATGCCAACGGTCAGCGACACACGACTCATGACGCCGCCACGGGCAGAACAGGGAAAGGGGGCTGGGCTGGACATCGGGCACCTGTTTTTATTATTGGGTTGCCAGTCGGGCTGGTAACCAGAGCCAGAGCAAGGCCGGTGCCATATCCGCAAAAACACCTGAATAGCCCTTGCTTAGAGCGGTCCGATGGAAACCCAAGCAGGGCCGGGATCGCGTTCGAATGAGACGCGTCATATCAGACCGCACGAAGTGGCGACGAGACCGTGAGACGCTGCGTCTCGCCGCCAGCCCCGACCCTGCAAGCCCATTGGCAACACGTATCGTCGCCCCTCCCTCAAGAATTCAGCTCGCTCGCCGATGCTTCTAATCACCGGTTCTGTGCCCTTTAACCGACCATCTTCCGCATTAAGGAGTCAACGCGACATGGGGGGTTTCTATAGCCTGTTTATCGACACGCCGGTCGCAGCACTCTACGTGCCGGGCTCGCACAATCCGGGCTTGGTAGTGCTATCTATCCTGGTGTCGATCTTTTCGGCCACCATGTCGCTGCAAACCGCACAGATTGCACGCAAAGCCGAAAGCGCGTTGCATCGACACATGGCTGTCAGCACAGGTGCGTTCGCCCTGGGCGGTGGCATCTGGACCATGCACTTCATCGGCATGCTGGCGTTCGAGCTGCATACCCACGTCCACTACGCGACCGGCCTGACCCTTTTTTCTCTGCTGCCGGCTTGCGTGGCTTCCTGGCTCGCTCTGCGCATGCTTGCAAGTCCCACCGTCACCGGATTGCATCTCGTCATGAGTGGCACCCTGGTGGGCTTAGGTATCGGGGCGATGCACTACAGCGGCATGGCAGCGATGCAAACATCATTGCAGATGCGTTATGACCCGCTCATCTTCACGCTTTCCATCGTGCTGGCGATCGTCCTCGCCGTGTTCGCCTTGTGGGTGCATTACCGACTGCTACGAACCACATTGACCTCAATGCAACGGTTGCTGGTCAGTGGGACCGTCTTGGGGTCGGCAATTGCTGGCATGCACTACACCGGCATGGCAGCAGTCCGGTTCGTCGGTGTGCCGAACAGCACCTCGCCAGGTGTTCTGCTTAACACTACATTCGCGTCTATCGCGCTTTCCACGTTCACCGTCACGGTGACGGTGCTGGTGCTTGCACTCAATGGCTTGATCCATTCACGCAAGCTGTACCGAACGATGGAAGAGAACAACCTCAAGATTGAGGAAAGCAAGTCACGCATGGATGCCATCCTAGACACCGCAGTCGATGGCATTATCACTATCGATAGCCGAGGCCTGATCCAAAGTTTCAACCATTCGGCGGAACGGCTGTTTGGCTGGAACGCCGATGAAGCCATTGGCCGCAACATCAATATGCTGATGCCCGAACCCGATCAGTCGCAGCACGATGGTTACCTGCATAACTACAAGACCACGGGTGCTCCGAAGATCATCGGCATCGGCCGGGAGGTCATGGGCTTGCGTAAGGACGGCAGCCTGATGCCAATGCGGCTTGCCGTCGGCCGGGTAGACCTGCCCAATGAGCTACTGTTTGTCGGTTTCGTCACCGACATCACCGAGCGCCACACGCTGGAAGCCTCATTACGCGAGACCGCTGAACGCGCCGAACGCGCGGCCATCGCCAAGAGCACCTTTTTGGCCAATATGAGCCACGAAATTCGTACACCGATGAACTCGATCATCGGTTTCACCGAGTTACTTCTCCAGGGTGATCTGACATCGATCCAGCGCAACCACCTGCACACCGTGGGGCAATCATCCAGACTGCTACTCGGGTTGATCAACGACATTCTTGATACCACCAAAATGGAAAATGGGAGCATGACGCTGGAGTCCATTGATTTTTCGCTCAAAGGGCTTGCTCTACAGATCGAATCCTCAATGCGCTTGGGCGCGCAGAGTAAGCACCTGACGCTCACCCCGCACTACCCGACCGACATGCCTGAATACTTTCAAGGTGATCCCCTTCGAATCTTGCAAGTCCTGACCAACCTTGTCGGCAATGCCATCAAGTTCACCGAGCGTGGTGGTGTTGATGTTTCATTTAGCTATACGGATGCCAGGGTGCACGTCAAAGTCGCGGACACCGGCATTGGCATGACGCCCCAGCAAATCGAACTGATTTTTGCACCGTTTACTCAGGCCGACGCGTCCATCAGCCGGCGTTTCGGCGGTACCGGTTTGGGCACCACTATTGCGCGTCAGTTGGTCGAGCAGATGGGGGGAAGTATTGAGGTGGTGAGCGAGTTCGGACATGGCAGTATCTTCCATGTGCAACTGCCCCTGCCGACCGGACAAAAACCCGAGGCGACACCGGTTGCGGCGCCCCAGCAGGTGTTGCCACCGCTGAAGATTCTGATCGCCGATGACGTGCCCCAAAACCTCGAGTTGTTGACCCTGACACTCAGTGGCCGCGGACATCAGGTAGTGGCTGCGCGCGATGGTGGCGAAGCTGTCGCGAAATTCATAAGCGATCACTTCGATCTCATCTTGATGGATGTGCACATGCCAGGCACTGACGGCCTGCAGGCAACGCGGCTTATCCGTCAGTACGAGCGCACACACGCTCGCCCTTACACCCCGATCATCGCGCTCACCGCCAGCGTGTTGGCCGAAGACCGACAAACCGCACAGCAGGCCGGAATGGACGGTTTCGCGGTCAAGCCGCTAGACGTACCTCGACTGTTCGATGAGATCGCCGGGGTCTTGAAGATCGAACGCGCCCCCGCTCTCCCCGGCGACACCGATAAAACCCTTGCACCGCACCCACTGATCGATTGGAACTCAGGCATCTCACTATGGGGCAGTGAAAAGCGACTGGCCAAGGCACTCAAGCAATTCCTGGAGTCAGCGGCTACAAACCATCCGTTGCCGGGTGACGCGGACGCCGATATCGACTGGGAGACGACACTTCTCAGCCTACATGGCATCCATGGGGCGTCCGGCAACTTATCGCTCCCCTCCGTGGCCGAGCTGGCCAGCACGCTGGAGGATAGGGTCAGGACAGGAAGGCATGAAGAGGCACGCCCTCAAATCACCGAGCTGCGTACTCTGCTAGCGTCCGTAACCCGAGAATTACAGGCCAGCAACGCGCTACTCGTTGAGAAGCAACGCCCCTTAGCCCAGCCCTCAGCTTCCGAACTGCTAGCCCATATGCACCAACTGCTGGCCTGCCTTGCGCACAACGAATTGAACGACGCAGCGCTAGACAAGGTCTGCGCCGGGCTCGAGAGCCTGGGCGAACATACACACGTTCAGGTTTTGCGAACGGCGGTCGATGCTTTTGAGTTTGGGCGAGCTCAAACCCTGCTGCAGCAACTCGTTGCCGACCACACCCTGGAAACTCAAGCATGAGCAGGACCATTGCATGAAGTACATGAAGGACACTCGCCAGACCTTGCTGGTGGTCGACGATGAAGCGACCAATCTCCAGGTGCTGCGCCACACGCTGCAAGATGAGTACCGCTTACTCTTCGCCAAGGACGGTTACAAGGCGCTAGAGCTGGCGCAGGCTGATCGGCCGGATCTGATCCTGCTCGACATCATGATGCCCGGGCTCTCGGGCTATGACGTCTGCACGGCGCTCAAGCAGGACTCGAGTACGACCTCTATCCCCATTATCTTCGTCAGTGCTCTGGCCGAGGCTGACAACGAGATGCTCGGCCTTAAGCTCGGGGCCGTGGACTACATCAGCAAACCTTACAATCCCGGCATCGTCAAAGCGCGTGTGCGCACCCATCTGTCCTTGGTGCAGGCACAAGAACTACGCGATACACGTTTGCAGATCGTTCAGCGGCTGGGTACCGCAGCCGAGTTCAAGGACAACGAAACTGGACTGCACGTTATCCGCATGAGCCACTACGCCAAGACGCTGGCCCTGGGTGCGGGTTACAGCCGGTTGGCAGCAGAAGACTTGCTGCATGCAGCGCCCATGCACGACGTTGGCAAGATAGGCATTCCCGACGCGATCCTGCAAAAGCCGGGAAAGCTCACTGAACACGAGTGGACCATCATGCGCCAGCACACGTCTATCGGTGCCAAGATCATCGGTGAGCACCCTTCTGGACTGCTGCATATGGCGCAGATCATCGCGCAGAACCATCACGAAAAATGGAACGGCACCGGCTACCCAAGCAGGACTGCGGGTGAAGACATTCCCCATGCCGCCCGAATAGTTGCCGTGGCTGATGTGTTTGATGCTCTGACCAGCGTGCGCCCCTATAAACCTGCCTGGTCAGTTGAAGACGCCACAGGGTTAATCCAGCAGGAAAGCGGCCAACACTTCGATCCGGAACTGGTCGAGGTTTTTATGGACTGCCTACCCGACATTCTCGAGATACGCGAACACTGGGCCGACGTTGAGCCCGTCGGCGTCGCTTGATACTGGCGCGGGCTTCCCACACGCCAGCTTCTGACTACTGCTGCAACATCTCCAACCGCGCCGGTAAGTCTTCCTGGGGAAAGCGCGCGTGCAACGCCAGCAACTTCTCATCCGCCGCTTTGCTTTCCCCGGCCGCGCGCAGGTTCACGATCTCCTGCAACGCCTCCTCCAATGACGGCAGTGCAACCGGCGCACGCTTGCTGAGTTTGGCCGTCGATTGATCCGCCAACGCACCGGCAATTTCGGCTTGGACCGGCACGCTTTCGGCCTTGGGCGCGGCGGCCATTCGGGCCATCGGCGCGGGCGCG
>NZ_JAKNRV010000080.1:0-17936 GCF_023072625.1 Pseudomonas emilianonis | reverse complement strand
CGCGGCCGCCGTGGCGTCACGCCCACGCCCGCTGGCCAGGCCCTGGCCCGTCATGCCCGGCTGTTGCTGCAACAGGCCGAGCACCTGCAACAGGACCTGGCGGAGTACGCCAACGGCGTCAAAGGCCAGGTGCGCCTGCTGTGCAACACCACCGCCCTCAGCGAATACTTGCCAGAACTGCTGGCGGATTTTCTGCGCGAGCACCCCAACCTCGATATCGACCTGCAGGAACTGCCCAGCCTGCGCATCACCCAGGCCTTGCGCCAGGGCACCGCAGACCTGGGGATCATCTCCGACGCGGTGGACACCCACGGCTTGCAGACCCTGGCGTTTCGCGACGATCCGCTGGTGCTGATCATGCCGTTGGAACATCCGTTGGCGGCAAGTACGGTGAGTTTTGTCGACAGCCTGCACTACGACTATGTGGGCCTGGCCGCCCACAGTGCGTTGGCGGTGTACCTGGAAGAACAGGCGTTGCACGCGGGGTTTCGCTTGCAAACGCGCATCCGGGCCGAGGGCTTTGATGGGGTGATGCGCATGGTCGCACGCGGCGCGGGCCTGGGGATCGTGCCCCAGGCGGCACTGGCGCGTTGGCCGTTGGAGCAGCGCTTCAAGGCCCAACCGTTGCGAGAAGATTGGGCCTGTCGAACGTTGCTGTTATGCGCACGCTCGTTCGAACAACTGCCGGGTTATGCCAGGGCCTTGCTCGACGCCTTGGCCCTGCCCTTGCGGAAAAACCCGTAATACACCGCCGATAGAATCAGCAGGAACGGCACGCCGAACACCAGGGTCATCTTGAACGCGTCGGTGAAATACGTGGTGATCATCACCGCGCCCATCAGCACCAGGCCCAGCAGCGTGCTGTAGGGAAACAGGCGCAGTTGGAACGACAACTTCGCCCCGCCATGACGCTTGCGATAGCGGCGGAAGAACAGGTGCGTCAGGAAGATCATGAACCAAGTGAAGATCGCGCCGAACATCGAGATCGCCATCATCAGTGTGAACGAGCTTTCCGGGTAGACCACGTTAAGCAAGGTCGCCAGGGCGATGCCCGAACTGGACAACAACAAGGCGTTCAGCGGGATGCCGCTCTTGCTCAACGCGCCCATGGACGTGGGCGCAAAGCCGGCGCGGGACAGGCTGAACATCATGCGCGTGGTGATGTAGAGCTGGCTGTTCATCGCCGACAGCGCCGCGATCAGAATCACGAAATTCATCACCCCGGTGGCGCCGGGAATGCCGATGGTCTGCATCACCGTGACGAACGGGCTCTGGGCCTGCCCGGCCTGGTTCCACGGCACGATGGCCAACATCAGCGCCAACGTCAGCAGGTAAAACACCACCAGGCGCACGATGGTCGCGCGAAAAGCCTTCTTCACCGCCTGCTCCGGGTCGGCAGCTTCACCGGCCGCCACGGCGATCATCTCCACGCTCAGGTAGCTGAAGATCGACACGATCACCGCGATCCACATGCCGCTCAAGCCATGCGGGAAAAAGCCGTCGTGGGCCGTGTAGTTCTGCACGCCGTACTGCGGGTTGCCGGAGCCGAACACCACGTACACCGCGAGGAGGATGAAGCCGACGATGGCGCTGATCTTGATCGTCGAGAACCAGTATTCGAAGTTGCCGAAGGTTTTCACGCTGATGGCATTGAGCAGGATCAGCACGCTGGAAAACGACACGATCCACACCCACTCCGGCACGTTAGCGAACCAGTACTTCATGTACATCGCCACCGCCGTGACCTCGGCGCCCACCGCCAGCACAATCGCCGCCCAATAGGCATAGCGCACCAGGAACCCGGCCAGCGGGCTGATGTAGAACTCGGCGTAGGCACCGAAGGAGCCGGAGGTGGAATGGGCCACCGTCATCTCCGCCAGGCAGCCCATCAGTAGCAAGGTGATCAATGCACCGATGGCGTAACTCACCAGCACGCTGGGCCCGGCATAGCCGATGGCATAGGCGCTGCCCATGAACAGCCCGGTGCCGATAGCGCCACCGATGGCGATCATACTCATCTGGCCGGAAGTGAGCTGGCGCCTCAGGCCCAGTTCGCGGTGGGTGATTTCTGCAAAGCCGTCGTTTGGCGTGGTCACGTGGTGTGCCCCTTATTGTTGTGATTGCACGATTTGTCTGTTGCCACAGATCCCCTGTGGGAGGGGGCTTGCTTGCGATAGCAGTCTTTCAGTCGATGCATGGGTGACTGATCCGCCGCCATCGGGGGCAAGCCCCCTCCCACAGGGGTCTGTGGTGTTCATTCATTGAGTGTCTGGCGCAGGCTCAGTGTGGGAGGGGGCTTGCCCCCGATGGTGGTGTGTCGGTCGCCGGATTCGCACGCTGATACGGCTCTATCGGGAGCAAGCCCCCTCCTCCATTGTTGTCTGTGTTTGTTCAGGTGACGCTGTTGCGCACCTTGAATTGCGGTTGGTCCCAGGTGCGGTTGTCGAGGATGTCGCCGAGGAGTTCCACGGCGTCCCACACTTCGGTGAAACTGGTGTACAGCGGCGTAAAACCAAAGCGCATGATGCGCGGCTCGCGGTAGTCGCCGATCACTCCACGGGCAATCAGCGCCTGGATTACCGCGTAGCCTTCAGGGTGTTCGAAGCTCACATGACTGCCGCGCTTGGCGTGCTCGCGCGGGGTGATCAAGACCAGACCGTGGGCGGCGCAACGGGCTTCGACGCACTCGATGAACAGGTCGGTCAGGGCCAGGGATTTACTGCGCAGGCTGGCCATGTCGGTCTGTTCGAAAATCTCCAGGCCGCATTCCACCATGGCCAGCGAGGTGATCGGCTGGGTGCCGCACAGGTAACGGGCGATGCCGGCACTCGGCGCATAGCTCGACTCCATGGCGAACTGCCGGGTATGCCCGAACCAGCCCGACAACGGCTGGCGGACCACGTCCACCAGCGCGGGGTTAACCCACACGAACGCCTGGGAGCCGGGGCCGCCGTTGAGGTATTTGTAGGTGCAGCCGATCGCGTAATCGGCGCCGGCCCGATGCAGGTCGATGGGCACCGCGCCCGCCGAATGCGCCAGGTCCCAGAGGCTCAGCGCGCCGCACTCGTGGCTCAATGCGGTGAGCGCCTGCATGTCGTACATGTAGCCGGTCTTGTAGTTGACGTGGGTGAGCATCACCACCGCCACGTCCTGATCAATGGCCTGGGGCAGTTCGTCCGGGCTGTTGACCAGCCGCAGGGAATAGCCCTGTTGCAGCAGTTCGGCGAGGCCCTCGGCGATGTACAGGTCGGTGGGGAAGTTACTCGCTTCACTGACGATCACCTTGCGCTGCGGCTGGCGTTGGCGCTGCACGCTCAAGGCGGCGCTGAGCACCTTGAACAGGTTGATGGAGGTGGTATCGGTGATCACCACTTCGCCGTCGCCCGCACCGATCAACGGCGCCAGGCGATTGCCCAGGCGCTGGGACAAGTCCGCCCAACCTGCGCTGTTCCAACTGCGAATCAGGCCATTGCCCCACTCCTCGGCGATCACCTGTTGCGCCCGCGCAAGCGCTGCCACCGGACGCGCACCGAGGGAGTTGCCGTCGAGGTAGATCACCCCCTGCGGCAAGGCGAACTGGTGACGCAGCGGCGCCAACCGGTCCTGGTCGTCAAGGGCTTGGCAATGGCTTCGAGTGATCATGGGCTGTCCTGATTTTTATAAGGGAATATGCAGCAAATAATGAACGAGGTTTTAGAGAATTTTCGTGCAAAGTGGTGGGCAACAGGCTAATTAAGCTGTAGGAAATTCGAAGTTCAACCGAAAAAACGCGGATTTATTCTAAGCATGATTCTCGACGCCACCGACCTGCGCCTCCTGCACTTCCTGCAACAGGACGGCCGTATCAGCAACCAGGAACTCGCGGAAAAAGTCGCGCTGTCGCCCTCCGCCTGCCTGCGCCGTCTGCGCCTGCTGGAAAGCGAAGGGATCATCAGCGGCTATCGCGCAGTGTTGAATGCCGAGCAGTTGGGGATCGAGCTGGAAGCCATCGTCCACCTGTCATTGCGCCAGGACGTGGAGGATTGGCACGAGACGTTTATCCAGAAGGTGCAAGGCTGGCCGGAAGTGGCCAGCGCTTACGTGATTACCGGCGCCAGTAACTATGTGCTGCGGGTGCAGGCGCGCAACCTCAAGCACTTTTCGGACTTCATCGTGAACCACCTGAACCGCACGGCCGGGGTGATGGATATCCGTTCGGAGATTGTGTTGCAGAAGATCAAGGATCGCGATGAGGTGTTGGATCTGGTGTTGCGCAAATAGCCGCAGCACCATCGGTCAAAAAATGTGGGAGGGGGCTTGCTCCCGATAGCGGTGTGTCAGTCGCCGGATTCGCAAGCTGATCCATCGCCATCGGGAGCAAGCCCCCTCCCACATTTTTTGACCGTGCTGATCAATCTTCCAATGCACGCACCCGCTGCATGCGCTTTTGCTCTACCGGCGCAGCGGCGAGCTGCACCTCAAAGTCAAAATCAATCTGCGCAAAACGCCCGTCCACACCCAACTCCCGCGCCAATTGCTGATCGTCACTGAAGCGAATTTCGGCAATCAATTCATCCCGTGTCGCGTAGGCAAAATCATCGTGCAGGTACGGGTCGTCCGACAGGTTGATCTGCGTGGTCAGGTGCCGATGCCCCGGTGCCGAGATGAAGAAGTGAATATGCGCCGGGCGCTGCCCGTGGCGTCCGAGTTGATCGAGCAACTGCTGGGTCGGCCCGGTCGGTGGGCAGCCATAGCCGGACGGCACGATGCTGCGAAAACGGAAGTTACCCTGGGCATCGGTCTCGATGCGGCGGCGCAGGTTGAATTCCGACTGCGCGGTGTCGAACCAGGAGTAAGTGCCGCCGGTATTGGCCTGCCACACATCGACAATCGCCCCGGCCACCGGTTTGCCCTGCGTGTCCCGTACCTGACCGCGCATGAACAGCGGCACGCCCGGGTCCTGGCCGTCATCCAGGCGCGCTTCGTATTTCGACAACGGCGCCCCCGCCACATACAGCGGGCCTTCGATGGTGCGCGGCGTGCCGCCGGTTTTGCCGGCTTCTTCGTCGGCGGCGTCCATCAGCAAGTCCAGGTAATGCTCCAGGCCGAGCCCGGCGGCGAGCAAACCGGCTTCCTGGTGTTTACCCAATTCGTTGAGGTAGTTGACCGCCGCCCAGAACTCTTCGGGGGTGACTTCCAGGTCTTCGATGATGTTCACCGTGTCCCGCAGGATTCGGTAGATCAGCGTCTTGGTGCGCGGGTTGCCGCTTTCGCTGCGGTTGCCGCTGGCTTCTTCGAGAAACTGTTGGGCGTGGGCAGTCTGGGACAGTCGGATGGACATGGTGCAATCCTCATCTTGTAATTATTCGGGATAAAACAGGCTCAACGGTCGTCCGCGTGGATCGACGACGGGTGCCTGCACAGCGCATTCACTTCGATGGCCATGTAGGGATAAAGCGGCAGTTGCATCAGCAGGTCGTGCAGTTCCTGCACGCTGTCGACATCGAACACGCTGTAGTTGGCGTAGAGCCCGGCGATGCGCCACAGGTGGCGCCATTTGCCCTCTTGCTGCAGGCGCTGCGCCAGGGCTTTTTCTTCGGCCTTGAGGTTGGCGGCGCGTTCGGGGTTCATGTCGACGGGCAGGTGTACGCTCATTTTTACGTGGAACAACATGGCAGGCGCCTCTTAGTGGTTGTCACGCCGGAAGAACGCCAGACGCTCTTCATCGATGGTCAGGCCCAGGCCCGGTGCGGTGCCGACATGCAGGTGGAAATCGCGGTACACCAGCGGCTCGGTGAGGATGTCCACGCCATACGCCTTGCGGCCGAACAGGCTGGAATACGGATCGGGCGTCGGGTATTCGGTGATATTGAGGATGCCCACGTCCACCGCCGCCACCAGCACATGCACCTGTTTGGGCACGCTGCCATCGGCATTTTTTGCGGCGACTTTCACCGTCAGCGCTTGTTTGGGGCGCATTTTTTCCGGTGCGGTGAGGGTCAGCCCAAGTTTGCGCTGGGTGCGATCCAACGGCAGGTGCAGCAGGCCCACCGCCCGTTTGGGAGTGATGTTGGCTTTGCGCTCGCCGGGGCGAATCACCAGGGCGCTGACGTAGAGATCATGACGCGACCATTTCGGGTCGAGCTTCACGGCGAAACGTTTGCCCTCGGCTGGCACGTCGATTTCCTGCCACCACAGCGGCCCCTCGGCAGACTCCACCAGCAGGTAGCCTTTACCGGCCGCCGGCGGCGTCACGGTGACGTTGGCGGTATCGCCGTCGCCATAGGCGGGTTTGTCCAGCGCCAGCTTGACCTGATCGGGGCGCACGGCGCCGCCTTCGGTGTTGTCCTGGGCCTGGTAGCCGGCCCAGAAGCGCAGGCTGCTGACCAGCCCGGTCTGCGGGTCTTCGACCTCGACGCGGTACGGGCCCCACTCCACCTGGAAGCTGACCTTGGCGGTGTCGCCGGCCTTGATGTTCAGGGTCTGCTCGTCAAGGTTGAGGAATTTCTGGTTGTAGTGATAGCTCCAGCCGTCGCTCTCCGAGTAATTCCAGTAGTAGTCGCGGCGCTCGCGCACCAGGCGCACCTTGAGGTTTTTCGCGGCGAGTTTCTGCCCGGCCTGGTTGGCCAGCAGCACTTCAAATTCCGCCGGGCCGTCGCCGTTGGTTTCCTTGCCGTCAAACAGCCCGCGCAGACCCGGCAGTTGCTCGGCCGGCCAGATCGGCTGCACCAGGCGCCGGGTGATCGGGCGTCCGCCCGATTCGTGCAGGCTGGCTTGCACGATCAGTTGCAGCGGCGACTTGGCGTCGGCCCATTTGCTTTCCAGGCTCAGGGCTTCCTGGCCCTTGGCGTCGAGTACGCTTTCATCCAGTTCAAAATCCTGGCTCAGCTCTTCTTCGGTGACGGAGCCGAACTGGTAACCCGGCAGCGATTTCACCGCCTCGCGCAGCGGGCGCACATACACCTGCCCGCTGACCCGGTTGCCCGCCGCCGGCGCGCCGTAGAGGTAGCGGCCATTCACCTGGATGACCGGGTTCTCCGCCGGGCTCAATGCCGTGTCGCTGCCCTTGAGCTCCAGCGCCAGGCGCTCGGGCAGGAAGTCTTCGACAAGGAATTCATACAACTGTGGCTTGCCGTCGCCCAGGTCGAACACCAACTGCCAACGCCCGGTCGGCGCTTCGCCGGCCAGTTGCAGTTGATATTGATAGAGGCCGGAGGCGTCGGCATCCCAGACGAATTTGCGGCTGACCTGCTCATCCGGGCGACGCACTTCGACGCTCACCGGCTGCGGTTTAACCGCATTACCGTCCTTGTCGCGCAATAAGGCGTTGAGCAGCACGGTTTCGCCAGGGCGATACAGATCACGCGGGCCGAACACAAAAAACTGCAGCGGGTGCGACGGTTGCCCGCCGATATCGAACTCCGCCAGATCGAGGGCGGCACTGTCCAGGCGCAACAGGCTGGTCTGTTCGCCCTGCTTGGCCAGCAGCACCTGGGCCTTTTTCGGCAACGGCAGTTCGGCGTGACCGCCCTTCTCGGTCTTGCCCTGGCCCACCACCCGGCCCTCGGCGTCGAGCACTTCAAGGTCGACGCCATCCAGCGCCTTGCCGCCGTCCAACGCCTGGGTAAACACGTCCAGGCGATTGGCGTAGCGGTGAACCGACAAGCCGATATCACTCAAGGTGAACAACGTGGCCGGTTGCGAATAGTTGTAGGTGCCCGACGCACGCATCACCGCCAGGTACACACCCGGCTGCTGCAATTGCTTGAGGCCGGCGATCGGCAGCAACAGGGTTTCACGGGTATTGCGCGCCGGGTTCAGGTCGAAACGGCCGCCGTAGACCAGATCGGCCAGCGGCAGCAGTTCGCGCGATTCATAGCTTTGCAGGCTGGTGTTGCGCCCCCACTGCGCGAGGAACGACGGCAGGGATTCGGGCTTGATCCGGAAGAACTCGACGTCGATCTTGTCGACATTCAGCGCAATCACCGGCAACCCCTCGGCCAGGCGCGTGGGCAACAGCGTGCCACGGCTGGCGAAGCCGACAGTGGCTTGCAGGTCTCGGGTTTCCAGGCGGGCGATGTACTCGGCGGGCAACAGGCTGTTATTCACCGCACGCACGCCGGGGTCGACCGTCAGCACCAACTTGCGCTGCGGTTCCAGGTGGCGCAGGCGCAGTTCCATCAGGTTATCCGACAGCTCCCAGGCGCCGTCGACCTTGCCCGACTTGCTGTCGACCAGATGCAGCTTGTCGGCGAATTTCTGCTCCGGGTCCAATGGGATGGAAAAACTCACCGACAACGTGCTGGCACCGTCCAACTGCACCTCGGACACGTCCACCACACTCAGCTCACGCCCGGCATACCGCTGCTTCAACGCCGCCACATCCACCGCCGCCTTGACCGCCTTCGGCGCTACGCTGCTCGCGGCTGGCGCGGTCGGGGCGGCCGGTTTATCGGAGGAATCGCAGGCGCTCAGCAGGGCCAGCGCACAAGCCAGGAACAGTCCTTTGTTAAGCATGGGGCACTCGTAGTCAGAGGGAACCGAGGGGTGAACTATATATCAGCGCCGGCCAAGCCGATGTGGCGCCGGTCACATTGACCGACGGAGGGCGGTTTGGTTCTGGCCGGCCACCGATCCAAGCCAAATCCCACAAACACAGAAGATCAAAATCACCGGAGATCAAAATCACTGGAGATCAAAATGTGAAATGGGGGGCTAAATGTGGAATGGAAGCTAAATGTGAAATGGAAGCCAAATGTGAAATGGAAGCCAAATGTGAAATGGGGGCTAAATGTGGGAGGGGGCTTGCCCCCGATGGCGGTGGGTCAGTCAGCTTACTTGTAGCTGACCCACTGCAATCGGGGGCAAGCCCCCTCCCACCTCCCACATTTAGCCCCCCATTCCACATTGGTTCTGCGGCGTGCTGGGGGACGGTTACAATGCCGCTCCCCCAAGGAGCCCAAATGACTTCACTGCTCAGCGACTGGCGCCACCGCCCAACCCACCGCCGCGTCTGGGCCCTGGCCGCGCCGATGATCCTGTCGAACATCTCGGTACCGCTGGTTGCCCTGGTCGACAGCATAGTCATCGGCCACCTGCCCCACGCCCACCAACTGGGCGCCGTCGCCGTCGGGGCCAGCCTGTATACCTTCCTCGCCTGGGCCATGGGGTTTCTGCGCATGGGCTCCACCGGCTTCGCCGCCCAAGCCGCCGGGCGCAATGACGGCGCGGCGCTGCGGCAAATCCTGCTGCAAGGTCTGTTGCTCGCGCTGGGGCTGGCGATGTTGCTCGGCACGGTGGGCATCCCCCTGAGTCACCTGGCCCTGGAGTGGATGCAACCCTCCCCCGAACTGAACCAACTGACCCGCGAATTTTTCCACACCCGCCTGTTCGGCCTGCCCGCCGCCCTCGCCAGCTACGCCCTGGTCGGCTGGTTCCTCGGCACGCAAAACGCCCGCGCGCCGCTGGCGATCCTGCTGACCACCAACCTGGTCAACATCGCCCTGAACCTGTGGTTTGTACTCGGCCTGGACTGGGGCGTGGTCGGTTCCGCGCGGGCGTCGGTGATCGCCGAATGGACCGGCGCACTGCTCGGCCTGGCCCTCACGCAAAAAGCCCTGCGCGCCTACCCCGGGCATATCGCCTGGGCCGCTTTGCAACGGTGGCACAGCTGGCGCCCGCTGCTGGCGGTGAACCGCGACATTTTTATCCGCAGCCTGGCGTTGCAGTCGGTGTTTTTCATGATCACGGTGCAAGGCGCACGGCTGGGCGACGCCACGGTAGCGGCCAACGCGCTGCTGCTCAACGGCCTGTTGCTGACCGCCCATGCGCTGGACGGTTTGGCCCACGCCGTCGAAGCCCTGTGCGGCCACGCCATCGGCGCCCATGACCGTCACGCGTTGCGCCGCTCACTGGTCGTCGCCTGCGGTTGGTCGCTGATCGCCAGCGTCGGTTTTGCCTTGCTGTTCAGCTTCGCCGGTCATCTGTTTATCGCGATGCAGACCGATATTCCCAGCGTGCGCGAAACCGCCGACATCTACCTGCCTTACCTCGCGGTACTGCCGTTGATTGCGGTGTGGAGTTATCTGCTGGACGGGCTGTTTATCGGCGCCACGCGTGCGCGGGAAATGCGCAATGGCATGCTGCTGACGGTGCTGATTACGCTGCCGTTCGCCTGGGCATTGCAGGGCCTGGGCAACCACGGGTTGTGGATAACCTTTCTGCTGTTCATGGCGGTGCGCAGTCTGACGCTCTGGGCGATTGCCTGGCGACTGAAGCGGCGGGGGCTTTGGTTGGGCGGGAATTGAAGGAAGGGCTGACTTGCCTACGACGGCGGCGTATCAGCAGTTAAATCACTGCCTGACACACCGCCATCGCGGGCAAGCCCGGCTCCCACATTAGAGCCGGGTCACTGCACTTATGAAGACAGGTAAGACGAACGCGTCAGGCCCAGACGCAACGCATCGAGAAACTGCGTGCGCTCGCTGGCGCTGATCTTCGCGCTCGCGCACTTGTCCCGGTAATGCGTCATCAATTCTTCCGGCGACAAGTGAACATAACGCAGCATGTCTTCGATGGTGTCGTGGGTCTCGATCCCGGCGCTATACACCGAACCGTCGGCACGCTGGTAGATATTCACCGAGTCGGTGTCACCGAACAGGTTGTGCATGTCACCGAGGATTTCCTGGTAGGCGCCGACCAGGAAGATACCCAGCAGGTAGTCTTCGCCATCCTTCAACGCGTGTACCGGCAGGCTGGTCTCGATGCTCTGCTCGTCGACGTATTGCTTGATCTTGCCGTCGGAGTCGCAGGTCAAGTCCTGCAATACCGCGCGGCGCATCGGCTCTTCGTCGAGACGGTGCAGCGGCAGGATCGGCAGTACCTGGCCGATGGCCCAGGTATCCGGCAGGCTCTGGAACACCGAGAAGTTGCAGATGTATTTATCCGCCAGCTTGTCGTTGAGTTCGTCGAGCACCTGGCGGTGCGAACGCTGGCGCGCCTTCAGCGAGTTATGCAGGCGGCGGCACACGGCAAAGTAGCATTGCTCGGCCAGGGCTTTTTCCGCCAGGGACAGTTTGCCGTCAGCGTACTGGGTGGCCACGTCGCTCATGTAGTGAGTGGCGCGCCAGTAGGTTTCGGTGACCATCTCGATGTCGGTCGGGCCGAGCAGGTCCACCAGCCATTGCACGGTTTCCGGCAGGTTTTCCTTGTTCTCGATCTGCGGCATTTCGTCGTTGTGCTTCTCGACGTCGGTGACTTGCACCACCAGCATGGCGTGGTGCGCGGTCAGGGAACGGCCGCTCTCGGAGAAGATGTTCGGGTGCGGCAGGCTCTGCGCGTCGCAGAATTCCTTGAGCATGCCCACGACCACACCGGCGTAGTCGTCCATGTCGTAGTTGATCGAGCTGGCGTTACGCGAGTGGGTGCCGTCGTAGTCCACGCCCAGGCCGCCGCCGACGTCGATGTGATCCACCGGCAGGCCGAGGTTGCGCAGTTCGCCGTAGTAACGAATGGCTTCCTTGAACCCGTGCTGGTAGTCGGCCAGGTTGGCGATCTGCGAGCCCATGTGGAAGTGCAGCAGGCGGATGCCCTGGTCCAGGCTGGCGGCGCGGAAGCGCTCGACCACCGACAGCAGTTGCGCCGCCGACAGCCCGAACTTGGACTTCTCGCCACCCGTGTCGGCCCACTTGCTCGACGCCAGGGACGACAGGCGCACGCGCAGGCCGACCTGTGGCTTGACCTTGAGGTTGGCGGCTTCTTCGATCACCAGCTCAACTTCGGACTCTTTCTCGATCACAATGAACACGTTGTGACCCAGCTTCTGGCCCATCAGCGCCAGGCGGATGAATTCGCGGTCCTTGTAACCGTTGCAGACGATGGTCCCGCCTTTCGGCGCCAGCGCCAGCACGGCCAGCAGTTCAGGCTTGGAGCCGGCTTCGAGGCCGATGGACACGTCCTGGGTGGCGATGATGTTTTCGATCACCGCTTCCTGCTGGTTCACCTTGATCGGGTACAGCGCGGTGTATTTGCTCTGGTATTCCAGACGCTCGATGTTCGAGTCGAATGCACCGGTCAACTGGCGCACGCGGTCTTGCAGGATGTCGGGGAAACGCACCAGCAACGGCAAGGACAAGCCGCTTTTGCGCAGCGCGTCGACTTGCTCGTACAGGTCGACCGGCGTGCTTTTCGGGCCGTTCGGACGAACTTCAACGCGACCGGCATCATTGATCGCGAAATACCCGGCCCCCCAATGGCGAATCCCGTAAACACTACGGCTGTCCGCAACTGTCCATTGGCTGCCATCGTCTTTGCGTGTGCGTCGTACGGACATTGAAGTCCCCTATAAATGAAGTCGAAGGCGCCGCCCCTCGTTCGAGGCTGGCGCAGTCTAAAGAATGAAAATGACGATTTGCCTGTAAGCAAGGTCAGACCCCACTCGCAGGACAGAGTTTAGACACAGGTTGGGAAGAGGCTTTCAGCCGCCGGACTTCTTGGCCTTGTACCCGAGCTTGATCAGCTCGGCCAACAGCAACTCGACGTGATCGCCCTGGATCTCGATGACCCCGTCTTTCAACGCGCCACCGGTGCCACAGCGCTTTTTCAGCGTGGTAGCCAGTTCCTTCAAGGCGTCTTCGGCCAGCGGCGCGCCGGTGATGGTGGTCACCGTTTTGCCGCCACGGCCTTTGCTCTCGCGTCGCACGCGGGCAATGCCGTCGCCTTCGGGGATCAGGGTTTGTTTGCAGGTACAAGCGTCCACGGGCTGACGACAGTCCGGGCAGTGTCGACCTGCGTCGGTGGAAAATACCAGGCCACCGAGGGCGGCGAAGGATGCGGCTTTTTTGGCCACCGGCAATCCTCTTGTGAGGACAAAGACTGATCGGCACACGCTCAGGAGGTTGCCGACCGCGAAGCCCCACTCAGGCAGGGGCAGCGCTACCGACCCGCCAAGGCGGTTCGGGTGAAAAGTCGCGCAGTGTAACCACAAAAGGCCCACTTGCTAAGGGCCAAATGGCGCCAATTTATACAACTTTAGCGACGTGAGGCCAGATAGCGGCGCAAGCCCTCTTGCGCGTCCGGGCAGTAGGGCTTTTGTTCAGCTTCCTGTAGGACTATTTCAAGGGGTAAAAAGCGCGCTTCCATGACTTCTTCAGGCTGCAGGCTCAGCGCGCCATCCCACACGGCTGCGTAGGATTTGCACCAGAGCCGGCTGTCGCCGTCCTCGAAGTAGAAATGGTCGTGTTCAACCAGTTCCACCCCGCCCACGCCGAGTTCTTCTTCAAGCTCCCGGGCGGCCGAATCGGCATAACTCTCGCCGTCCGCCACCATCCCGCCCGCGGCCGTGTCCCAGAATCCGGGGTACAGGGCTTTGCTCAGGGTGCGGCGATGCACGCACAGTTCACCTGCCGAGTTGAACAGGAAGATAAAGGTGCAACGGCCGATCAGGCCGCGCTGGCGAAGGTCGGACCGGACCAGGGCGCCGAGCAGGTTGTCGTGCTCGTCGACCCAGCAGATCAGTTCCGCATCGGAGGCCGCGCGGTGCGCGGCCTCCTTTTGAGTCACGTCCATCATCACCCTTGGTTAAGGAGCTGACGCAAGTCGATCACGGCCGCGTTGGCCCGGGAAATGTAGTTGGCCATCACCAACGAGTGGTTGGCCAGTATGCCAAAGCCGCTGCCGTTGAGGATCATCGGGCTCCAGACCGGCTCTTGCGAAGCCTCCAGCTCACGAATGATCTGGCGCACGCTGACCGTAGCGTTTTTCTTGGCCAGCACGTCGGCAAAGTCGACTTCGATAGCGCGCAACAGGTGGGACAAGGCCCAGGCCTGGCCACGGGCTTCGTAGAACACGTTGTCGATCTGCATCCATGGGGTTTCCACCACTTCTTCATCGAGCTGCGGCACTTCGCCCGGCGCCAGCGCTTCGGTTTTCAGTGAGGTGTTCAGCTTGACCCGGCCGACACTCGCCGACAGACGTTGCGACAACGAACCCAGGCGTGTGGCGACATCGCCCAGCCAGTTGTTGAGGTTGTCGGCGCGCGCATAGAACAAGGCGCCGCGCTGGTTCGGGTCGGACAGGCGCGCTTCATAGCGGCTCAGGGAGTTGATGCCTTCCTGGTACTCCGACTCGCTGGAAGGCAGCACCCAGCTTTTGTTGTCGAAGTTGAAACGCGGCTCGGCCTTGGCCAGGTCGGCGTCTTCCGCCGACTGCGACTGGGAACGGGCGAAATCCTTACGCAAGGCACGGGTCAGGTCGCGCACCTGAACCAGCACGCCGTATTCCCAGCTCGGCATGTTGTCCATCCACAGACCCGGCGGGAAACGGTCGTTGGAAATATAGCCACCAGGCTTGTTCAGCAAGGTGCCGGCCACGGTCTTGAGGGTTTCCACGGTGGTGTAACCCAGCACCATCTGCTTGCCTTCCTTTTCGGCGGCAAGCTGGGCGTTCTGCTGGACCGGGAACAGCGCCGGCTCTTCGCTCCAGTACCAACCCAAAGCACCGGTGACCAACAGATACAAGCCGAGTACGCTGAGCACCGCTCGGCTCATCAGCATGCTACGCAAATAGCTGCGATTGGCCGACTTGGGTTCAGGGGCGGGGCCTTTGGCACTGCCTGCACGGTTTTTCCAGTCCAGCATGGCGATATCCTTTCAATCACTTGAGTTCATGCACTTCAATCGACGGCGTGCGTTCAAACACTCCGACAGCAACCCTACCCCATCGTGCCCGTCAATGCGGGGCTTTTCATCGAACAGCCGTCATCCAATGGGCGTACCTGAGGGCATCCGACTATAAAGGATGCAGGTTTTTTTCGCTGTGCGACCAATGAGTCAATAACTGAATGCCAGGGATACGCAGTTAATTGACGTATGACACTCATCGAACCGAAAAGAGGTGCTAGCATAGAGCCATTAGTCGACCTCAGTACGCACCTTCACTAGTAGTCAGGATATGACCGAGCCAGAAGACCCCAGCCGTGAGCGTCTCAAGCAGCACTTTGCCCAGCGGGTAATCCATCAGGCACGTCAAATTCTTGAGATCTGGCAGCGCCTGCAGCGCAGCGAATGGTCCGACGCCGACTTCTCCGAACTCAGCGAAGCCAACCTGCGACTGCTGCGCTTCGCCGAACGCTTCGAACAGCCCGAACACGGCCAACTGGCGCAGCATATCGGCGAGTCGCTCAAAGCGGTGGACGCCAATCGCGGCCGCCTGAGCAGCCAACTGATCACCGAAATCAACCGCCTGATGCAACGCCTGTCCCGCACCGGCCTGCGCCAGGGCGACCAGCTTGAGCAAACCTTCCTGCCGCCGATGCGCAAGCCGATCTACGTGATGCTGGCCGATCACGATCGCGCCGAGCGCCTGGCCAAGCAACTGGAATTCTTTGGCTTGAGCGCCCAGTCCCTGGACAGCGTGGCGGCGTATCGTGTGGCGATGGCCGAGCGCCTGCCGTCGGCGATTGTGATGGACGTGGACTTCTGCGGCCCGGGCCTGGGCCTCCAACTGGCCGCCGAGGCCCAGGAAGGCCTGGAGCAAAAGCTGCCGTTGCTGTTTTTCAGCCTGCATGAAACCGACACCCCGACCCGCCTCGCCGCCGTGCGCGCCGGCGGCGAAGAGTTCCTGACCGGCACGCTGGAAGCCTCGAGCCTGCTGGAAAAAATCGAAGTGCTGACCTGCGTTGCGCAGTACGACCCCTATAAAGTGCTGATCATCGACGACTCACGGGCGCAGGCGCTGCACACCGAGCGCCTGCTCAACAGTGCCGGCATCATCACCCGCACGCTGATCGAGCCGATCAAGGCCATGGCCGAGCTGGCGGATTTCCAGCCCGACCTGATCATCCTCGACATGTATATGCCCGCCTGTACCGGCACCGAACTGGCCAAGGTGATTCGTCACAACGACCGTTACGTCAGCGTGCCGATCATCTACCTGTCGGCCGAGGACGACCTGGACAAACAGCTGGACGCCATGAGCGAAGGCGGCGACGACTTCCTCACCAAGCCGATCAAGCCGCGCCACCTGATCACCACCGTGCGCAACCGCGCGGCCCGTGCGCGCAACCTCAAGGCACGGATGGTGCGCGACAGCCTGACCGGCCTGTACAACCACACCCATATCCTGCAACTGCTCGAAGACTGCAGCTTCCGCGCACGCCGCGAGAACAAGCCGTTGAGCTTTGCCATGCTCGACATCGACCACTTCAAGCGGGTCAACGACAGCCACGGCCACCCCATGGGCGACCGGGTGATCAAGAGCCTGGCGCTGTTTCTCAAACAGCGCTTGCGCAAGACCGACTACATCGGCCGCTACGGCGGTGAAGAGTTTGCGATTGTGATGCCCGATACCGACCTGGAATCGGCCTGCAAGGTGCTGGATGAGATTCGTGGGCGCTTTGCCGAAATTCACTACCCGGCCCAGCCGCATGACCTGTGGTGTACCTTCAGCGCCGGGCTGGTGGAGCTGTGCGACGATTCCGACAGCCTGATGATGGCCACCCTAGCCGACGAGGCGCTGTACCGCGCCAAGGATGCCGGACGCAATCGCGTTCAAGCCGCGCGCACATCAAAGCAAAGTGCCATCTTTTCACCGGAATCCAGTGATTCCGTCATAACTTTGTAATGGAAACGCAATAACTTCAGGCACTTAACTTTTGCTGTCGGTTGAAACCACGCATGCGCCTGAAGCTGCTGACCAATCTCAATACCCTCCTGCTGGTGGCCGTGTGCCTGGCACTCGGGGCGACGCTCTGGTGGTCGCAACGCGCACTGGAGCGGCCTTACTTGTTGATGGAACGCTACCTGGGGTTGTCGCAGACCTTCCAGAACCAGGCCGCACGCAATATCGACGACTACCTGGCCAGCGGCGACGCCCTGCGCTTGAGCAGCGCCAGCCAGAGCCTGGAAAGCCTGCTGCAGCACTTGGATGAATTGCCTGCCGACCTCGCGCAAAGCCTGCGCCCCAGCCTGAAGGAGCTCGATACCTTCAGCAAAACCGACCTGCTCGCCGCCGGCAAATTGGCCGGCGACCCGCAAGCGCTGCTGCTGCAAGCCGAGCGCGAATTGGGCGCGAACCTGGAGCAACTGAGCCAGTACGCCAGCGCGGTCAATTCGCCCGACGCGGCGCGCTACCTGCCGCCGCTGCTGGCAGCCTCGCAGCACCTGGGCAAGCTGTCCCTGGCCCGCGACAAGCTGGTGAGCAGCGGGCGGGCGGAACTGGCGGACGATGTGGAGCGCGAAGTCGCCAATATCCGTGGCCAGGCCGACCTGCTGGAGCAACTGCCCTTACTCGGGGTCAAGGCCAGCGCCGGCTCGAACACCGATGACTTTTCGGCACTGATGGGCCTGGAAAACAGCGAAAAAGCCGAAACACAAGACACCGGCGTCGACCTCAAGCGCGAACTCAACAGCCTGCTGACCCGCTACCCGGCCGAACTCAAGCGCACCCGCGAGCAAATCCAGCAGCGCGCCAACCTGGCCGCCGGCACCCAGCTGAAAATCGCCGCCGTGCAACAGGCCATCGCAGGCCTGGAGCCGGTCGTGCGCGCGCAACACGCCGCGATCCAGGGCGAAGTGCGCCTGATGCAAGGGGTGATGATCGGCCTTATCCTGCTGATCGCGCTGCTGATCGATACCCTGCAACGGCGCCTGGCGCGGGTGCTGACCAACCTGGCACCGGCCCTGTCGACCTGGGCCGAAGGCGACTTCAGCCAGCCGATTGCCCTGGGCAAGACCAACCGCGAACTGCGCGACATCGAAGCCTCCCTCAACCGCCTGCGCGCCTATCTGGTGGACTTGGTGGGTACCATTCGCGGCAATGCCGAGGAAGTGGCGGGCAGCAGCCGCGCCCTGGCCGAGTTGAGCAGCGGCCTGCAGGTTGGTCTGGTCGGCTATCGAGCGAATCACCGTCAACACGCCGCCGATGGTCGCGGACTCTTCGGCGAGTTTCTCGATCATCTG
>NZ_JAKNRV010000007.1:0-46884 GCF_023072625.1 Pseudomonas emilianonis | reverse complement strand
GACGATTGCCGTCGGCGCGTTCGACCAGCAACCGGCGCCGTTCATGGGCTCGGTGATTTCCCTGGCAGCGGCGAAAGCCTTGATGGACGCCCAGGAATTGCTGTTGGCCAACGGCGCCGTGGCGCTGCTGGAAATGACCCAACCGCAGGATCAGGCTGCGTTGCTGACGCCGGGCATCATTGACGTCACCGAAGTGAGCGAACGTGCCGACGAAGAGCTGTTCGGCCCGCTGTTGCAGGTGATCCGCTACGCTGATTTCGCAGCGGCGATTGCCGAAGCCAACAACACCCAGTACGGCCTGGCCGCCGGTTTGTTGTCCGATTCCGAAGCGCGTTACCAGCAGTTCTGGCTGGAAAGCCGCGCCGGGATCGTCAACTGGAACAAGCAATTGACCGGCGCCGCCAGTACCGCGCCGTTCGGCGGTGTCGGGGCATCGGGCAACCATCGCGCCAGCGCCTATTACGCGGCGGATTATTGTGCGTACCCGGTGGCGTCGCTGGAGACCCCGAGCCTGGTGCTGCCAGCCACATTGACCCCAGGCGTAACGCTGGCCTAAATGTGGGAGGGGCGGTGCGACGATTCGACTTGCCCCCGATAGCAGTCTGCCAGTTGATGAATCAGGTGACTGATCCACCGCTATCGGGGGCAAGCCCCCTCCCACATGTTGACCCGTGGTGTGTTGAAGATTGCCTATAAAAACAGATGTTCGTGGAGCCTCGCCGATGAAATCCTATGAAGTCAATTTTGACGGTCTAGTGGGGCCGACCCATAACTACGGCGGTTTGTCCTACGGCAACGTCGCGTCCCAGAGCAACAGCCAGCAGGCGTCTAACCCGAAGGAAGCGGCGTTGCAGGGCCTGCAAAAAATGAAAGCGCTGATGGACATGGGCTTTGTGCAAGGCGTGCTCGCACCGCAGGAACGTCCGGACGTGGCCACTTTGCGCAACCTCGGCTTCAGCGGCAGCGATGCCCAGGTCATCCAGCAAGCGGCCAAGCAGGCCATGCCGCTGCTGGTCGCCAGTTGCTCCGCGTCGAGCATGTGGGTAGCCAACGCCGCCACCGTCAGCCCGAGCGCCGACACGGCGGATGGCCGCGTGCATTTCACCGCCGCCAACCTCAACTGCAAATACCACCGCAGCATCGAACACCCGACTACCAGCCGCGTGCTGGGGGCGATGTTTGCCGATGCGAAACACTTCGCCCACCACGCCGCGTTGCCGGCGGTGGCGCAGTTCGGCGACGAAGGTGCGGCCAACCACACACGTTTCTGCCGTGACTATGGCGAGGCGGGCGTCGAGTTTTTCGTGTTCGGCCGCAGCGCGTTCGACACCCGTTACCCGGCGCCGCAGAAGTACCCGGCGCGCCAGACCCTCGAAGCGTCCCAAGCCGTCGCCCGCCTGCACGGCCTGAATGATGACGGCGTGGTCTTCGCCCAGCAGAACCCGGCGGTGATCGATGCCGGCGTGTTCCATAACGACGTGATCGCGGTGGGCAATGGCGAAGTGCTGTTCTATCACGAGGACGCGTTCCTCAACACCGAGCAGATGCTTGGCGAGCTGCAGGCCAAGTTGGGCAAGTTGGGCGGTAACTTCCAGTCGGTGTGTGTGCCGCGTGCCCAGGTCAGCGTCGAAGACGCCGTGCGTTCCTACCTGTTCAACAGCCAATTGCTGACCCGCGCCGACGGCTCGATGCTGCTGATCGTGCCGGAAGAGTGCCGCGCCAACACGCGCGTCTGGCAGTATCTGCAGGGCCTCACCGCTGCCGGTGGTTTGATCCGCGAAGTCAAGGTCTTCGACCTCAAGCAAAGCATGCAGAACGGCGGTGGCCCGGCGTGCCTGCGTTTGCGCGTGGCGTTGAACGAAACCGAGCTGGCGGCGGTGAACCCTGGGGTTATCATGACCGCGCCGTTGTATGAGACGCTGACCCAGTGGGTCGACAAGCACTACCGCGACAGCCTGCGCGAAAGCGATCTGGCTGACCCGCAATTGCTGGTTGAGTGCCGGACGGCATTGGATGAACTGACGCAAATCCTTAAACTGGGCGCGGTATATCCTTTTCAGATCAATTAATGCCACACGGCTGAGAGCTATTTATGAGCACCGATACCCTGCAACTGATCCTTGAAGACACCGACGGCACCCAACTGGAAACCTCCTGCACCCGCGTTGCCGTGATCTGGCAGGGCAAGGAAGTCTGGATTCAGCACGACGGCCGTGGCCAACTGCTGATCGGTGTGGATGTGGAAGAAGGCGACGCCGAGTACGCCAACCTGCTGATGCGCCCACTGGCCACCAACCTGATGAGCCTGCAACTCGAAATGGAACCGGCCGAGGTTGAGGGTGACGACGACGATCACGTCCACGGCCCAGGCTGCAACCACTAAGGAAGCTGCTTATGCTCGCCCTCGGCAAACTCCTTGAACTGACGCTCGCCGGTCGTGAACCGGCGCAAAAAATTCAACTGACTGTCGACGGCGTGCAGATGCGCTGGCTCAGCGAAGGCGCGCTCGAAGTGCGCCCGCCGCAAGCGCGGGACAACGGCAGCGACGTGCTGCTGTCGTCCGGCATCCATGGCAACGAAACCGCGCCGATCGAACTGCTCGACCGCCTGTTGCATGGCATCGCCCGTGGGGAGATCAAGCCCCGCACCCGTATTCTGTTCCTGTTCGGCAACCCCGAGGCCATGCGTCGCGGCGAGCGTTTCCTCGAACTGGACGTCAACCGGCTGTTCAACGGTCGTCACGAAAAAAACATCGGCCCTGAAGCCATGCGCGCCGCCGAGCTGGAACAATTGGCTCGCAGCTTCTTCAGCCTGCCTGGCCGTGCGCGCCTGCATTACGACCTGCACACCGCCATTCGCGGCTCGAAGGTCGAGCAGTTTGCGCTCTACCCGTGGAAGGACGGGCGCCAGCATTCACGCCACGAACTGGCCCGCCTGAACGCTGCCGGCATGGAAGCGGTGTTGCTGCAGAACAAGAGTTCGATCACTTTCACCGCGTTTACCTACGAGCAGTTGGAGGCCGAGGCCTTCACCCTGGAACTGGGCAAGGCGCGGCCGTTCGGGCAGAACCAGGGCGTGAATGTTTCCCGCCTGGAGCTGCGCCTCAAGCAGATCATCGAAGGCACCGAGCCTGAGACTGACAGCCTGGAGGGGTTGAAACTGTTCGCCGTGTCGCGGGAAGTCATCAAGCACAGCGATGCTTTCCTGCTGCACTTGCCGGCGGATGTAGAAAACTTTTCGGAATTGGAAAAGGGTTATCTGCTGGCCGAAGACGTCGCCAAGACCCGTTGGGTGATCGAGGAGGAGGGTGCGCGCATCATCTTCCCCAACCCGAAGGTTAAGAATGGCTTGCGGGCAGGGATATTGATCGTGCCGATCACCGACGCCGGGCTGGCGTAGATCTCAGCCTTAACCGGATTCAAATGTGGGAGGGGGCTTGCCCCCGATAGCGGTCTGTCAGTTAAAAAATTTCTGACTGTTACACTGCAATCGGGGGCAAGCCCCCTCCCACATTTTGTTTTGCAGTGTTGCTTAAACCGCTACAGCACGCGGCTCGCTGCGGCGGATCGCACGTACCTTGTGCAGGGTGTCGGCGCAGGTGCGTGCCGCTTCCTGGCCTTTGTGTACGAAGTGATCATGGAAAAACGCGTGGTGCTCGCTGCCCGCGTGGAAGTGGTGCGGGGTCAGGGACACCGAGAACACCGGCACTTCGGTTTCCAGCTGAACCTGCATCAGGCCGCTGACCACCGATTGGGCCACGAACTCGTGACGGTAGATGCCGCCGTCCACCACCAGGGCCGCGGCAACGATGCCGGCGTAACGGCCGGTCTTGGCCAGCAGCTTGGCGTGCAGGGGCATTTCAAAGGCGCCACCGACTTCGAAGAAATCGATGTCCGATTCCTGGTAACCCAGGGCGATCATTTCGCTGAGGAAGCCTTTGCGCGATTGGTCGACAATATCCTTGTGCCAGCAGGCCTGGATAAACGCGACGCGCTCGCCGTGGTGGTTTTTGCTTTTGCTGTCGATTGCGGTGGGTTGCATGTTCTGACTCCTGTTTAAGAAAAAAACAGGGCGTTATGAATCGAATGGGATTTAAGGGTACGACCCGCTGGGTCATGCAAGCATGAACTCCGCGCGCGGCCCTTTGGCGCCAATCCCGTTCTCTCTTCATCCGGACTATGACCGTCGGCCCCGGGATCACACCGGGTCTGCTGACCTTGTCGCCGTCCTGCCGGAGCAGTTCGAGGCGCCAAGCGCTCGCGGGCTATGCACATTGCGCGCAATTACCGCCGGTGGGGAATTGCACCCCGCCCTGAGAACGTTGCCGCCAGAACCCTGGCGGCGGAGAGTTTTTAACATGGTTTTTCAGAAACTGCACGATTGCCGTATCGATAGCCTATATCGGTTTGTTCGATCGATATTCGATTGACGCTGCATGGGACTTGATATTCCGTCGCTTTACCCGCAGTAATCGTCAGTACGAAAAAACGCCCAACCCGTCAGAGGCCAGTTTGATGACCGTGATAGACCTGCGCAGCGACACCGTGACCCAACCCACCCCCGGCATGCTCGATGCGATGGCCTGCGCCGTCAGCGGCGATGACGTGTATGGCGAAGACCCCAGCGTCAACCGCCTGGAGGCCGAACTGGCCAAGCGCCTGGGGTTCGCTGCGGCGTTGTTCGTGCCCACCGGCACCATGAGCAACCTGCTGGCGTTGATGGCCCACTGTGAGCGTGGCGAGGAATACATCGTCGGTCAGCAGGCCCACACTTATAAGTACGAAGGCGGCGGCGCGGCCGTGCTGGGTTCGATCCAGCCGCAACCGTTGGAGGTGCAGGCGGACGGTTGCCTCGATTTGGATCAAGTGCTCGAAGCGATCAAACCCGATGATTTCCACTTCGCCCGCACCCGCCTGCTGGCGTTGGAGAACACCATGCAGGGCAAGGTGTTGCCGCTGGAATACCTGGCCAAGGCGCGTGCGTTTACCCGTGAGCATGGGCTGGCCCTGCATCTTGACGGCGCACGGCTCTACAACGCGGCGGTCAAGCTCGACGTGGACGCGCGGGAGATTACCCGGCATTTCGATTCGGTGTCGGTGTGCCTGTCCAAGGGCCTGGGCGCGCCGATTGGTTCGGTGTTGTGCGGTTCCACGGCGTTGATCGCCAAGGCGCGGCGCCTGCGCAAGATGGTCGGCGGCGGTATGCGCCAGGCCGGTTCCCTGGCGGCGGCCGGGCTGTATGCCCTGGACCATCAAGTGCAGCGCCTGGCCGACGACCACGCCAACGCCCAATGGCTGGGGGATGAACTGCGCAAGGCCGGTTATACGGTGGAGCCGGTGCAGACCAACATGGTCTATGTACAGCTTGGCGACCAGGCGCAGGCCTTGAAGGTATTTGCCGCCGAGCGCGGCATCAAGTTGAGCGCTGCGCCGCGTCTGCGCATGGTCACGCACCTGGACGTGAGCCGGGCGCAGATCGAGCACGTGGTGCAGGCATTCGTCGAGTTTTCTCGGAAATGACAGTGCAGACTGTCTAATTGACTGTTTCTATCACATAAACACGCTGTACCACCGGCAAAGGGCCGATATAATGCGGCCCTTTGCCGTCGCTCCGTCTGATGATGTTGCGCACTGGCCTTTGGCCTCAGACTCCGTGGAAGAACCTAATGAAAAGCGCAGAAATCCGTGAAGCCTTCCTTCGCTTCTTCGAAGAGCAAGGTCACACCCGTGTCGCCTCCAGCTCCTTGATCCCAGGCAATGACCCTACCCTGCTGTTCACTAACGCGGGGATGAACCAGTTCAAGGACTGCTTCCTGGGCCAGGAAAAGCGCGCCTACACCCGCGCGGTCAGCAGCCAGAAATGCGTGCGCGCCGGTGGCAAGCACAACGACCTGGAAAACGTCGGCTACACCGCCCGTCACCACACGTTTTTCGAAATGCTCGGCAACTTCAGCTTTGGCGACTATTTCAAGCAAGATGCGATCACCTTCGCCTGGACCTTCCTCACTGGCGTGCTGAAACTGCCGAAGGAAAAGCTCTGGGTCACCGTCTACGCCAGCGATGACGAGGCCTACGACATCTGGACCCAGCAAGTCGGTGTGCCGCCTGAGCGCATGGTGCGTATCGGCGACAACAAGGGCGCGCCTTACGCCTCCGACAACTTCTGGACCATGGGCGATACCGGCCCGTGCGGCCCTTGTACCGAGATTTTCTACGATCACGGCGCCGATATCTGGGGCGGCCCACCGGGTTCGCCAGAAGAAGACGGCGACCGTTACATCGAGATCTGGAACAACGTGTTCATGCAGTTCAACCGCACCGCCGATGGCGTGCTGCATCCGCTGCCGGCGCCGTCGGTGGACACCGGCATGGGCTTGGAGCGGATCAGTGCGGTGATGCAGCACGTTCACTCCAACTACGAAATCGACCTGTTCCAGAGCCTGCTGGCCGCTGCCGCCAAGGCCATCGGTTGCGCCAATGAAGAGCAGGCATCGCTCAAAGTGGTGGCTGACCACATCCGTTCCTGCGGTTTCCTGATTGCCGACGGCGTGCTGCCGTCGAATGAAGGCCGTGGCTACGTGCTGCGCCGTATCATCCGTCGCGCCTGCCGCCACGGTAACAAGCTGGGCGCCAACGGCAGCTTCTTCTACCAGATCGTCGCGGCGTTGGTCGCCGAAATGGGCGAGGCCTTCCCGGAACTCACCCAGAACCAGGCGCACATCGAGCGCGTGCTCAAGGCTGAAGAAGAGCAGTTCGCCAAGACCCTGGAACAGGGTCTGAAGATCCTCGAGCAAGACCTCGCCGGCCTGCAGGGCAGCGTGGTGCCGGGCGACGTGGTGTTCAAACTCTACGATACCTACGGTTTCCCGATGGACCTGACCGGCGACATCGCCCGTGAGCGCAACCTGACCCTCGACGAGGAAGGTTTCGAGCGCGAGATGGAAGCCCAGCGTGTACGCGCACGTTCCGCCAGCTCCTTCGGCATGGACTACAACAGCCTGGTCAAGGTTGACGTGGCCACCGAGTTCACCGGCTACAAGGCCACCCACGGTTCGGCCAAAGTGATCGCCCTGTATAAAGACGGCCAGTCGGTCGACGTCCTGAGTGAAGGCGATGACGGCGTGGTGGTTCTGGACCAGACGCCGTTCTACGCCGAATCCGGTGGGCAGATTGGCGACTGCGGTTTCCTCAAGGCTACTTCCGGTCGTTTTGATGTACGCGATACCACCAAGACCGGCGGTGCGTTCCTGCACCACGGCGTGCTGGCGTCGGGCAGCCTGACCGTCGGTTCGCCGGTGGAAACCCAAGTGGACGCCGACGTGCGCCACGCCACTGCGCTGAACCACTCGGCCACCCACTTGCTGCACGCTGCACTGCGCCAGGTGTTGGGCGAGCACGTCCAGCAGAAGGGTTCGTTGGTCGACAGCCAGCGCCTGCGTTTCGACTTCAGCCACTTCGAAGCGATCAAGCCTGCGCAGATCAAGGCCTTGGAAGATATCGTCAACGCCCAAGTGCGTAAGAACACCCCGGTGGAAACCGAGGAAACCGACATCGAGACCGCCAAGGCCAAAGGCGCCATGGCGCTGTTCGGCGAGAAGTACGGCGACAACGTGCGCGTCCTGAGCATGGGCGGCAACTTCTCGGTGGAACTGTGCGGCGGTATCCACGCCAACCGTACCGGCGACATCGGCCTGCTGAAAATCATCAGCGAAGGCGGTGTGGCGTCCGGTGTGCGTCGTATTGAGGCGGTGACCGGCGCTGCGGCCCTGGCCTACCTCAATGCGGGCGAAGAACAACTCAAGGAAGCGGCCAGCCTGGTCAAGGGCAGCCGTGACAATCTGATCGACAAACTGTCCGCCGTGCTGGAGCGCAACCGTGCGCTGGAGAAACAGCTGGAACAGTTGCAAGCCAAGGCGGCCAGCGCGGCAGGCGACGACCTGTCGGCTTCTGCGCAGGACGTCAAGGGCGTGAAAGTCCTTGCGGTACGTCTGGACGGCCAGGACGGCAAGGCGTTGTTGGCCTTGGTCGAACAGTTGAAGAACAAGCTCGGCCGCGCAGTGATCCTGCTCGGCAGTGTCCATGAGGATAAGGTCGTTCTGGTTGCCGGTGTAACCAAAGACCTGACTGGCCAACTCAAGGCCGGTGATTTGATGAAGCAAGCCGCTGCGGCAGTGGGCGGGAAGGGCGGTGGTCGTCCGGACATGGCACAAGGCGGTGGTGTAGACGCCGGTGCCCTGGACGCGGCCCTGGCCCTGACCGTGCCGTTTGTCGAGGCAGGCATTTAAGGCGCTGTGAATGAGCCCGTGGTCTAGTCGCGGGCTCGCTCGGTTGCTGGAAGATTGGTTTATTGGGCGCCCCTTTACGGGCTGAGGCGGCTTAGAAATGGCTTTGATCGTACAGAAATTTGGAGGCACCTCGGTCGGCTCTGTCGAAAGAATCGAGCAGGTCGCCGACAAGGTTAAGAAGTTCCGCGACGCCGGCGATGATCTGGTGGTGGTGCTGTCGGCCATGAGCGGCGAGACCAATCGCCTGATCGAACTGGCCAAGGCCATCAGCGGCGATCAACAACCGCTGGCGCGTGAGCTGGATGTGATCGTGTCCACCGGCGAGCAGGTGACCATTGGCCTGCTGGCCATGGCGCTGAACAAGCGCGGTGTGCCGGCGGTGTCCTACACTGGCAGTCAGGTGCGTATCCTCACCGACAGCGCGCACACCAAGGCGCGTATCCTGCAGATCGATGATCAGAAGATTCGCGCTGATCTGAAGGCCGGTCGTGTGGTAGTTGTCGCCGGTTTCCAGGGCGTTGACGAGCGCGGCAATATCACCACCCTCGGGCGTGGCGGTTCGGATACCACCGGTGTGGCCCTGGCGGCCGCGCTCAAGGCTGACGAATGCCAGATCTATACCGATGTGGACGGCGTCTACACCACTGATCCGCGCGTGGTGTCCGTGGCCCAGCGCCTGGACAAGATCACCTTCGAAGAGATGCTGGAAATGGCCAGCCTCGGTTCCAAGGTGTTGCAGATCCGCGCGGTGGAATTCGCCGGCAAGTACAACGTTCCGCTGCGCGTATTGCACAGCTTCAAGGAGGGTCCGGGCACCCTCATTACTATTGATGAAGAGGAATCCATGGAACAGCCGATCATTTCCGGCATCGCTTTCAACCGCGATGAAGCCAAGCTGACGATCCGTGGCGTGCCAGACACCCCGGGCGTTGCGTTCAAGATCCTCGGCCCGATCAGCGGCGCGAACATTGAAGTCGACATGATCGTGCAGAACGTTTCGCACGATAACACCACCGATTTCACCTTCACCGTTCATCGCAATGAGTACGAAGCGGCCGAGCGTATCCTGCAGAACACCGCGAGCGGGATTGGCGCCCGTGAAGTGGTCGGCGATACCAAGATTGCCAAGGTGTCGATCGTGGGCGTGGGCATGCGTTCCCATGCTGGCGTTGCCAGCCGCATGTTCGAGGCCCTGGCCAAGGAAAGCATCAACATCCAGATGATCTCCACGTCGGAAATCAAAGTCTCGGTAGTGATCGAAGAGAAGTACCTGGAACTGGCTGTACGCGCGCTGCATACCGCTTTTGAGCTGGACGCTCCGGCCCGACAGGGCGAGTGACGCAATGCCAGGAAGGCGCGGTTTACCGCGCCTTTCATTTTTTTGTAGGGCGCGTGTGTTTTGCACGGGCTCGACAATACTTAGCCGGTAGGGCTATGGCCGTTGAGCCGTAGGTCGAAGGCCTTTTTTTGCAGACTGTTGTTCCTGAACTGAAGTGCGTGAGGTGAAAGGTATGTTGATTCTGACCCGTCGTTGCGCAGAAAGCCTGATTATTGGTGATGGCGAAATCACCGTGACCGTGCTCGGCGTCAAAGGCAATCAAGTGCGTATTGGGGTTAACGCTCCGAAAGAGGTAGCGGTCCATCGCGAGGAAATCTATCTGCGGATCAAGAAAGAGAAGGACGAAGAACCAAGCCTTTAATTTTTATCGTTTTTTATGTTTGCAAACGGGGAAGAACGTGGTTAATATACGCCCCGTGTTGCGGAGAGCTGGCCGAGTGGCCGAAGGCGCTCCCCTGCTAAGGGAGTACACCTCAAAAGGGTGTCGGGGGTTCGAATCCCCCGTTCTCCGCCATTATTTGCTTAGTACGTTGCAATCTGGATTTATCGGTAAGTTGTTGAAATTACTCGAAAAAATCGCTTTACATAGAGATTGAACGGCCTATAATGCGCGGCAACAAATGCACTCGTAGCTCAGCTGGATAGAGTACTCGGCTACGAACCGAGCGGTCACAGGTTCGAATCCTGTCGAGTGCACCATTTAAGAGTCAGTTGCAGTAATGCAGGTGATTTTGTTACAACCAGTTGTGATCTGGTCTAAAAACACAATCTGCACTCGTAGCTCAGCTGGATAGAGTACTCGGCTACGAACCGAGCGGTCACAGGTTCGAATCCTGTCGAGTGCACCATACAAACAAAAAGCCCGCCGAGTGCGGGCTTTTTGCCGTCTGGGGGTTTTGTAGGATTTAGCCTTTTTCTCCCGCCTCATGTGTTTTCCTTTCGCGCGGCGGCGTCGCAGTTCATAGATGCGGCCAGTCCTCAGCTTTGGCTCGCAAGCGCTTGTTCTTACCAGTTTTTTGACGTTAAAAGCGGCGGGCGGTGTATCATTGCGCCCGTCAGCCCCGCCGGGGCTTGTGGAATACCTCCATGGACTTACCCAGTAGTTACTCAGTACCCCGTTTTACCAATCATGAATTGACTGATTGATCCTTCCGGCGTGCCCCGCTGCTGGGAGTGGAGTTCGCCTATGACCGAAGTAGAAGTAAAGAAAACACAAGAAAGCCTGCAGGATCGTCTGGCTCAAGTTATCGAGCTGTTGCAGCGCCAGCGCTTGGTCGAAGACCTCACGCACCGCCAGGAAGGTCCGAACCACGACCGCGTCGAAAACCTGGTTCATCGGCAAAACCTCGTCGAGTTGCAACGCAAGCTCGATGACCTGCACTCCGCCGACGTCGCTTATATTCTTGAAGCCTTGCCGCTGGATGATCGACTGACCCTCTGGCAGTTGGTCAAGGCCGACCGCGACGGCGACATCCTGCTCGAAGTATCCGACTCCGTCCGTGAAACCCTGATCGCCGACATGGATGATCACGAGCTCCTGGCTGCGGCCCGGGAGATGGATGCCGACGAACTGGCTGACCTGGCCCCCGAGCTGCCCCGTGATGTTGTCCATGAGCTGATGGAAACCCTCGATGGCCAGCAGCGTGAGCGTGTGCGCTCCGCGCTGTCCTATGACGAGGACCAGGTCGGCGCGCTGATGGACTTCGAGATGGTCACCATCCGCGAAGACGTCAGCCTGGAAGTGGTACTGCGTTACCTGCGTCGCCTGAAAGAGCTGCCAGGGCATACCGACAAATTGTTCGTGGTCGACTACGAAGGTATTCTCAAGGGCGTATTGCCGATCACACGCCTGCTGGTCAACGACCCCGAGAAGAAGGTTGTGGACGTGATGGCCAACGATCCGGTGAGTTTCCACCCGGATGAAGACGCCTACGATGCCGCCCAGGCATTCGAGCGTTACGACTTGATCTCAGCCCCGGTGGTCGACAAGAACGGCAAGCTGATCGGTCGTCTGACCATCGATGAAATGGTCGACCTGATCCGTGAAGAAAGTGAAACCGAAGTCCTCAACATGGCGGGTCTGCGTGAAGAGGAAGATATTTTTGCGTCGGTCTGGCGCTCCCTGCGTAACCGCTGGGCGTGGTTGGCCGTAAACCTGATCACCGCGTTTATCGCTTCGCGGGTGATCGGGCTGTTCGAAGGCTCGATCGAGAAGCTGGTGGCGCTGGCGGCGTTGATGCCAATTGTCGCCGGGATCGGCGGTAACTCCGGCAACCAGACCATTACCATGATCGTGCGCGCCATGGCGCTCGACCAGGTCAATACCGGCAACACCTCGCGCCTGATGCGCAAGGAGTTGGCGGTGGGGCTGATCAATGGCGTGGTGTGGGGCGGCGTGATCGGGATCGTGGCCTACTTGCTGTACGGCAGCTGGTCGCTGGGGGTGGTCATGACCGCCGCCATGACGCTTAACCTGCTGTTGGCGGCCCTGATGGGGGTGCTGATCCCCATGACCCTGGTGCGCCTTGGGCGCGACCCGGCCATGGGTGCCAGTGTGATGATTACCGCCATGACCGACAGTGGCGGCTTCTTCATCTTCCTAGGCCTGGCGACGATCTTCCTGCTCTGACCCCTCGCGGCGGGGGCAGCCTAGCCCCCGCCCAGTATTGCCTTCCCGAATTACGCGCAAAAAAAAGCCAGCACGTGGCTGGCTTCGGCTTTCAGGGGCAGATCAATTGGCTTCTGCGGCCGCCTCAACGTCGTGCGCAATAAGCGAAACGAGGGCATTTTGCTGGCGGTGGGAGAGCTGACGAAAACGCTGCAGCAGTTCGCGTTCGTGCAGTGACAGCTCAGGGCTGTCCAGGCGCATGCTTAACTCTTCACCCAACGCGCCTTCCTGAATGAGGCTCTGCTCAAGGCGCGCGATGATTTCGGAGTTCATGCTGCGGTGATGATTGCGAGCCACCTCGGCAATGCGTTCCCGCATTCCGTCTGGCAGACGTACGACGAACTTGTCAGCCGTGCGGCTGGAATAAATTGCCTGTTTCAATGGGCGCATATATTTAACCGGTTAGTTCAGGGGAGCGGTTATTGGAATTGGCCGCAAGATGAGTGTTAAGACAAGGCTCACGACCAAAGTTCAACCTGAATTGCAAAGAGGCCGCATCATGCCTCAATTTTGCCGGTTCCTTGGCGTCAATTCTGTGACAAATATTGAACTGCCTAAAGGCTTTATGCCAGTACTGATTTGCATTTTTGCGGGCTGGTTGGAAAACTTTTTTGCAGGCGATCGCCACAGTCCATCATCCCGCAAGCCGTTGCTGCTAAAGGGTTGGAGTCGCATATCGTATCGCAATATGGCCTTTTGCCCTTGTTTTTAAGACTAGTGGCAATTTGCCGATTTACTAGCGCGAGGCGACATAAGGTCGGTGCAGGGGCCACGGAGAATCAGCGCAGCACGGGGTCGAATTTGATTCGGCGGCCGACGATCAGCGTCAACAGCAGGAGGCTGCCGAACACGGCGCTGGCGATGAGGGTGGTGGTGTGAGCGTCTTGGGACGAGGTTGACATACCCAGCACGGCAGTCCCGACGGTCAGGCACAAAAACAGCCAGGCGATTTTGGACATGGAAGGCTTCCTCAGAAAACCCAGTGTTCAGTGGCGGGTGCGGCCTGAGTGCTTTGGGTAAGGCGCACAGGTGATTGCGGGTTGGCCGTCATCACCGCCAATTGCGGGCGTTGTTGCAGATGATGCGGCACGGGCTGGCGGATCTGCGCGGTGTCATCGCTGGAGCTCGACTGAAAATGAAACATCACCAGTGCGGCCAGGGCTACGGTATTGAGGGCTAACAGAAGGGTGCTGTTCATCGTCATCTTCTCCGCAGCGGGTTCAGCCGAATGGTTTTGTGGGAGAAGTATTGCAGATGCCGTGCCAATGTTTTATTTCAATAAAATCAATGACTTGAGTTTAATATAAAGGTCGATCGGGTTGCAATTTGCAATGCTGGCATTTTGGTGTAATGCATTTTGCACGATAGTCTCAGGTGCCCGGATTTGCGGGGCGAAACCGTGATCAGTGGCGCAAGCATTGGCTTACACTCAAAAAGCCTACGGACGACATGACAAAAACCACCTTGGCCGTTAACATGCACGCCGTCCGTCGCAGTGCCCTTGGCCTGATGACTGTCATTTGTCCCAGTAGCTCAATTGGATAGAGCATCCCCCTCCTAAGGGGAAGGTTGGCCGTTCGAACCGGCCCTGGGACACCATCTATTTAAAGGCTTTCAGCCTTTTCTGCGGAATGCTTGATTTTGCGGTGACGGCAGGGTGACAGCAAGACGCAGAAAAATTAGCCCCGTTCAGGTTTCCTGATGGGGTTTTTTTGTAACTCATATCAGGGAAAGGTATGGATACGCTAACGCATTTCGCACTGAATATCCTTGCCACAGCGGGGGGCAGCGCTGTTTTACTTGTTGTTCTCGGATGGCTGCTCCGAACATGGATAGTGAATCGCCCTGGATTCTCTAGACACCCTGCAAGCCGCGTCCAAGTGAACTTCAACGTGTGTTGAGCGCTGCGCGGCTTTCGGCCCGCAGGGAAGCCAAGTGAGCTCAGACAGGCCCGCCTTGCTCACATAATGAACAAATAGACCATGAGCAAAACGCCCAGGATTGCAGTAATGACGTTAATGCCAGGGCCGGCATTAATGCTGTAGCCAAGGGGGATCTCAACGGGCCTGAGGGTCTTGATCACCTTTTTGTATTGCCAGGATGACAAGCAGGCAACCGATGAGCCCAGCATCAGAAAAGCCAGCCCGATCCAGAACGAAAAGTGTTTTCCGGGAGAACCCGGAACGTCCGGTTTCAGCATCTGCAGCAGTAGCCCGGATCGTTCAATCACAAAGCCAAATGCCATCAGTGAAAGACTGGTTCGGTTCCATGCCAGCAATGTGCGCTCGGCGGCAAAGAACACGCGCGGATCGTTCAGGTCGGACATTGAAATTTCCTTGTTCAAACAGCTTTTGAAACGACACCACGCAGATTTAAACAAAAACACTCGGTGTGTACGTTTATAGATCCAGCTTTTGGCGTCAACGCGCACATGCCCAACGCAGCGTCCCGTGCTTGGCGCATAGCCACGAAATCGGCTGCGCCAATGGCCTCATGCACGTGAACGCTATGGGTTTTTGCTCAGCAACGGTTACAGGTTTTGATGCCCAGCAACCTGTACACAGGGCAGAAACGGAAAAGACCAGTAGCCAGTGGCACTAGGCCGATCCAGCCCCACCAGCCGATCACGCCCATCAGACTGAGGCCAATGAGAACCAGGCCGGCGACAATGCGCAGGCTACGGTCAATGGTTCCAAGGTTCGCTTTCATGACGATCTCCCGATCAGTGGTTGCGCCGGGTCTCCAGCGCAGTAAACAACAACATGCCGGCCAGCATGGCCAACATGAACACGATTGCTTGCCAGCGTCCTGTCAGCAGAATTGCCACCGCAGGGCCAGGACAGATGCCTGCTATCCCCCAGCCGATACCGAACAGCAGGCTGCCGCCGATCAAGCGCGGGTCCAATTCACGCTTGGTCGGCAGTTGCATTGACCTTCCCAGCAGCGAGCGGGATTGTTGGCGCGCCCAGGTCAGCGGGCCAATGGCTATGCCAATGGCCCCGACCATGACCAGCGCGAGGGAAGGGTCCCAAGCACCGGCTAAATCCAGGAACGCCAGGACTTTGCTCGGGTTGGCCATCCCTGCCAGCAGTAGCCCCAAGCCGAACAGCAGGCCAGCAATGAATGCCGTCAGTTTGTTCATGTTCAACCTCCCAGCAGATGACGTAGGACAAACACAGTAGTGAAACCGCTGAACATGAAGCAGGCAGTGGCGACCATCGATCGCGGCGAAAGGCGCGATATGCCGCACACGCCATGGCCACTGGTGCAACCTGAACCGTAGCGTGTGCCAATACCCACCAATACACCGGCGACGATCAGTCCGAACCCGCCACTTTGGAATTCAATCTGCGGCAGCGCGGCGAACAAGCCCCATAGAAGCGGCGCGATGAGCAGGCCCAGGAGAAAAAGCGCCTTCTCACCCGCCCCCTCGCTCCCCCGCTGTAAAAGACTGCCGATCAGACCGCTGATGCCGGCGATACGCCCGTTGGCGACGACGAAAAGACTGGCCGCCAAGCCAATCAATGCGCCGCCTGCAAGGGATGACCAGGGAGTGAAGTTGAGCCAGTCGATATTCATGAGGCTTCTCCAGCGCAAAATTGTTGATACAAGGTTTGGATGACTGCCAATGCCGCAGGACTGCTAATGCGATAGAACACCTGCTTTCCGTCTCGGCGGGTATCCACCAGTCCTTCGCGGCGCAGCACAGCCAGCTGTTGAGACAGCGTCGGTTGTTGTATCCCGAGCAGCGACTCCAGATCGCCGACATTGCGCTCGCCTTGGGATAGCTGGCAGAGCAGGATCAAGCGATCCGGATTGGCCAGAGCCTTAAGGAACTTGCTGGCGGCATCGGCGTTGGCGTGAAGCCGCTGGAGATCTGATTCGGGCATACGATTGATCACTAACTGGTCAGTTTGTTAAATCATAGTATATAAAAATAATAAGTGTATGTCAGCACCGATCTGCGTTCGTCGCTGGCAGGAAAGGTCGGGGCTAAAGGCGAAGCGAAAGTGAGTGGTGCAGCTTTGGTGATCCGATGAGGTCGCTCTGCGCCATCGCAAGGCGACCGAATTGACCGAGCCCTGGGAGTCGACACCCCGTGGCTCAACGCCTGTCCCTTCAGTACGGTTTGGCTTGCCCGGCTTTCCTCAGGCTCTGTACCATCCGGGTCTGATCAGGACAGCGTTAGAAGGCCATCCTGTAGCCATTACCGCCGTTCCCGTTTGGACACCTCATGACCTACACAGAACTTAACGACCCCGCACTATTTTCTGCGCAGGAGAAAGACGCGTTTGAACCTTCGACCATCGTCCAGAATGATTTTTCTTCTGCCCTTCTGAAGTACGGCCAGTCATCTTCTACACGCCCCCTCCTTCTGAACGGGGATTGCCTCGACGTATTGAAGTCGCTGCCGGACGAGTCGGTTGATTTTGCAATGACGTCGCCGCCGTACTGGGGGAAGCGGGAATATCAAAACGGCGGGATAGGCCTGGAAAAAGACTATCGGGATTTCGTAGCAGATCTTTGCGCTGTGTTTCTGGAGCTCAAGCGCGTGCTGAAGTCGACGGGGTCGTTCTGGCTCAATCTCGGTGATTCTTATAGCGGTAAGGGGCTGCTCGGGATTCCTTGGCGAGTGGTTTTCGAACTTACCGACAATCAAGGCTGGATACTTCGAAACAGCATCATATGGAACAAACTGAAAGGTGGCATGGACAACACCAAAGACCGGCTTGGCAATGTTCATGAGAACTTGTTTCACTTTGTGAAGCAGTCAAAAAACTATTATTACAATGCTGATGCCGTCCGGTCCAAGCCCAGAGAATCCAAAGTGGTGAATGGCTCGATAGTTTCCGCCACGGGCGTTTCGGGCGTGCGTTACAAGCGCCAGATCGAGTTGTCGACCTCGTTGAGCGACGCAGAAAAATTATCCGCACATGCCGCCCTGGCCAGCATCCTCGCAGATTTGTCTTGCGGTAAAGTGTCAGACTTCCGGATGATCATTCGTGGCCAGCAAAGAGCGACGCACTCCGACAGTGAAAAAGTATCGGGACGAGCGAAGGAACTCAGGGATAAAGGTTATTACTTTCTTAAATACCACCCGAAGGGGAGTAAACCATCTGACGTCTGGGACATTCTCCCGGAAGATTCGCAGGGCCGGGAAACCCACTTTGCCCCCTATCCGGTCGACCTGTGCCGTATACCTTTATTGGCGACCTGCCCACCAGGCGGTATTGCAATCGACCCTTTCTGCGGTACGGGAACAACGATGGTCGCGGCGCAACGCTTAGGCTTGAAGTCGATCGGGATAGATATCTCCGAGCAGTATCTTGAGATGACCAAAGACAGGTGCAATACGCTGTTATGAGCAAAATAATAGAGTTGTTCGGGAAGGGTACGCATAATCGCTCCGTCGACTGGCAAGGCGTGATTGGCGCTCAACGCTGCGCCTATACCAACAAGCGTTGCTACAAAGTCAGGAAGTCCAACCCCGACATTTCTATCGGTACGTGCAGCGTGCTGTACGGAAAAGTGCCGGAACCGGTAATCATCTGTCCTGTCCGGCTAATCGAGCGCCGGCAGATTTTTACCGACTGTTTTCATCTATTGACGACCCATGAACCGGGGAACGAGCTTCACATCATCCCCGAAGTGTCGATCCCGGGGGGAAGTGTCGATTACTTCTTGGTGTCGGTAAAAGATGGAAAGGTGAAGGACTTCGTTGGCATCGAGCTGCAGACCCTCGATACGACCGGAACGGTCTGGCCAGAACGCCAGAGAATGCTGGAAACGCTAGGGATTTCCAGGTCGGACAGTGCTGAAGAGTCCAATAAAACCTTCGGCATGAACTGGAAAATGACCGCAAAAACCATCTTGGTTCAAATGCACCACAAAGTGCAGACATTTGAACACCTCAACAAGAAGCTGGTGTTGGTGGTCCAGGACAAGCTGCTGAGCTACATGACCAAGGAATTTAAATTCGACCATCTTGAAACACCGGCATTGATTGGCGACTCAATGCATCTTCATGCCTATAAAATGGATAATGCAGGTGCCGGCGACTATAAGATCTCGATGTCATCCCGACTCAGTACGGATGCGGACGGAATCGGTATGTGCCTGGGGCTCCAGGCAGAGGCCCGGGTAGAGCTTGAGCAAATATTGATTGGGCTGCAGACCAAGCTATCCGACCGCACGTTGTTCCAGGCAGTGGGGACGCCCGACAGTTTGGTGTGATACCGCCTGCGTGTGCGATTGCAAGAGGGCACCGAGTGGATGCCCCCTGTGCAGACGACGCTTTTAAAACGTCGCTTTAACCTGTAACCCCGCGGCCAACGCATTGTCGCGTTTTTTGCCGGAAAACGCGCCGGGCTCGATGTAGTACTGCAGGTCGGGGCGCAGCAGCAGCCACGGTGTGACCTGTGCGCCGTAGTTGAGCTCAAGCATTTGCTCGCCGTTGTCGAGGTTGGCGATCATCTCGGCGTCTTCGAGGTTGGTCGCCTTGGCTTCTTGCACATCCCGTGTGCGCGAGTTGAGCACGGCGCGCCCATAGCCAAAAGAGATGGAGTCGTTCGGGCGGCTCGCAAAAGGCTTTTGTTTGACCAGGCCCACCGAGTACCAGCGGCGCATCGGCGAGGTCGCTGCGTTGCTGCTGGCTGCCTGGCCGAAGAGGCGCAGCACGCTTTGCGGGTCTTGCTCATTGCGCCAGATGGCTTGGTCCATCAACACATAGGCGCCGGTACGGTTGCTGCTCTTTTGCGTACTGCCAATCTCGGGGGCGTTGGAGGTGTCGTAGTACCAACCGACTTTGTATTGGCCGTTCAGGAAGGCGTCGTTATTGAAGATCGCCTCCAGCGGCAAAATCGCCCCCGTGGTGCCGTTGCTGGGCATGGAGAACGCTTTGGAAGAGCGCGTGTTGTATTCCGGGTTGACCTGGAACACGGCGGTTTGCAGCGTCAGCGACGGGTTGACGTCGTAACGCAACTCGCCACCCCAATGCGCTGTCGGGTAGTTGCCCCAGCCACTGCCGCTCGACATGGTCAGCGGATGCGCACAAAAGCCGGCGCTCACAAAGTTGGTCAAGATGGGCATGCCACCAAAATCGGTGCCCATCACCATGAAACCGACTTTGGTGGACAGGGCCGGCGAAAACAGGTTGCGTTGATAGCTGAACTCGGTCAGCCGGGTGTATTCGCCGCCGTAGTTTTCTTGGGACGACAGGCGGTTTCCAAGCAAATCTTCCGTGGCGCTGTGGCCGCGACGGTCGTTGACCAGCAGTTGCACGCGTCCCGCATCGGGGCTGTCGAGCAACTTACTCAGATCAAACTGGGCACCGATGCGTATTTGTTGCGAATAGCGGGTGCCGCGCTTGATTCCGCCATGCAGGTTGGAAATCGTTTCGGAACTGTAGTCGCCGGTCAGTTTGATGCCCTCGTCGGCCAACTTTTGGCGTTCGCCGTCCCAGTCGCCAGTGAGTGTGGAGCGGTTCATCAGATCGTCGGCCAATGCCGGGGACGGGGCGAAGAGGCATAGCGACAAACCGCTGCACAGGCTGCTGGTCAGCATGGCGCGGAAAGAAAAAAGCATTTTGGATGTGCTCCGTTACAGAGAAAGTGGGGGAATAGCTCAACGCTCCGCGTTATTTATCGGTTTGCGCTGTGCTTTTGTGACTTGGAAAAATAACCCCCGTAAACGGGGGTTATTTTCATGCAGTGGCAACTAACGCATTACGGCTTGATGTTGTCCGGCAATGCATAAGCAATGATGTAATCACCGACGTCAGGCGAATGGCTCATGCCGCCTGCGGAGATGACCACGTACTGCTTCCCGGTGGTGGGTGACTGATAGATCAGCGGGGCCGCAACCGCGCCAACCGGCAAACGGGCTTTCCAGACTTCTTTACCAGTGGCCGAATCGAGTGCGCGCAGGTAGTAGTCCTGGGTGCCGGCAAAGAACACCAGGCCAGAGGCTGTCGACGTCGGACCGCCAAGCGTCGGCATGCCCAGCGGAATCTGCAGGTGGGTCTTGATCCCCAGCGGGCCGGTATCCTGGACGGTGCCCATGGGAACCTGCCAGACCAGTTTCTGCGTATTCAGATCAATCGCACTCATGCTGCCGAAGGGCGGGGAGTTGCACGGCACGCCCAGTGGCGACTGGAGAATGTCGATTCTCACGCCACCATAGATACCGGCGACTTGCGGGCGAATGGTGCCCATGAAACCTGGCACTTCGTCGGTCGAGACCTTGAATTTCTTGGTTTCTTCCTTAGTCACCAATGACATCCGCAGCGGCATGCGCATGTCGTTGACGAACATCGTGCCGGTGTTTTCATCAATGGAGATGCCACCCCAGTTCATCCCGCCCAGCAAGCCAGGCCATTCGATGTACGGCTTTTCGCTTGGCGGCGTGAACGGCCCCATGTAGACCGAATCTTTGAACATGATCCGGCAATACAGTTGGTCGAATGTCGACACCCCCCACATCGACTTTTCAGTCAGTGGGTCGGCCCCGATCACCGGCATGCCGGCCGAGTACGGTTGTGTCGGCGACAGGTGTTCGCCTTCTGCTGCCGGAGAGGTTGAAACCGGACGTTCCTGTACTTCTGTAACCGGTTGGCCAGTGCGACGATCCAGCACAAAGATTTGGCCGGTCTTGGTGGTCTGGATCAAGACCGGGGTTTTTACGCCCTGGGCATTCTTGATGTCATAGAGAACCGGCTGCGATGGCAGATCGTAATCCCATACATCGTGGTGAATGAGTTGGTAGACCCATTTGGCTTTACCGGTCGATGCATCGACGGCCACGACGGCCGAGCCAAATTTTTCTTTGACTGCGTTGCGATCACCGCCCCAATAGTCGGGCGGGCCGTTGCCGGTCGGCAAGTAGACCAGGTTCAGCTCTTTGTCGTAGGTCGGGATCGTCCATACGTTAGGTGTTTCCAGCGTGAACTGGTGATCGGCCTTGGTTGGGTCCGTGCCCTCAGGCGCGCCGACGTCCCATGCCCATACCAGCGCACCGGTCAGCACATCGAAGGCGCGGACAGCGCCGGAAGGTTCGCCAGCCACAATGTCGCGTACCCAGCCGCCCACCACCGTGAGGTGGCCCATGACCACAGGCAGTGAGGTCGGGTGATAGCGCTTACTGTTCTCTGTCGGGCCCATGCCTTTCTTGAGATCGACGTAACCGTTGTCACCAAAACTCTGGCAAAGGGCGCCGGTATGCGCGTCAAGTGCAAACAGACGGGCATCTACCGACGACACCAGAATACGCTGGCGGCATTGCTGCTGATCGTTATACGAGGCTTTGACCGCTGCGCTCAGGCTGTCGTCTTTATCAATGTCGTAATAGCCCACGCCACGGCACGTCACATGCTCTTCGCTTTTGGCGTGAGGATCGAACTTCCAGATCGGCTTGCCTGTATCGCCATCCAGCGCGGTGATCAGGTTTTCCGGGGTGCACGAATACAGCACGTTGCCGATCTGCAACGGGGTGTTTTCGTCAACGCCAGCGCCGGCGCCGGTGGTCCTGCGTCCGGTCTGGTAAGTCCAGGCTACTTGCAGGTCCTTGACGTTTTCCGGCGTGATTTGCGTGTAAGGCGCAAACCGCGTCCCTGACGCATTGCGCCCGAAGAATTCCCAGTTTGCGGGCCCGCTGGCGGGCTCCGTGGCCTTGGGCGAGTCAGTCGCGGCGACAGGGTTCGAGATCCCGCCGTGCGGGTAGAACGCCGCAATAAAGGTGGCGATCAGGGCCAGGAACACGGCAAAGCCGAATCGGTTGGCGGTGCGCCGGGTGTTCAAGGCCGTTTCCGGGAACGCAGCACCGACCCACAAGCTGAGGGTCAGGATAATCGCCGGCACCACCAGGCGTGGCAGCAGTTGCCAGTAGCTGAACTGGCCCACTTCGTAGAACGCCCACACACACGTGGCGAGGAAGATGACGACCGAGAGGGCGATGCTGATAGGTTTACGCAAGACAAACAGTGCTGCCAACAGCAGATAGGCGAAGCCGGCCAGCAGGTAGTAACTCGATCCGTCGAGTGCTACCAGTTTGAACCCGCCATAAATCAACGCCAGTGCCACGGCAAAAACAAGCAGGGAGAACAGTCCCCTTGCAATAGTACTCATTGAGGATCTTCCAGAGTGAGATCGATGATCGTCTGTCATATTTGTATATGCTCAGTTGGGGAAAAACGTAACTGCGCCCACTGTGTACGAGCAACTTGGCCGAATGTTGAGTCCGGCCTTTAGTTGGCCAGGTGTGGTTGGTCCATGATCCCGCTGCGCTGTCTTGCTGACGGCAAGTGAGCAATGGAATCAGCGTAATAACTTGCCATCCCCGTATCTTGGCCCGAATGCCGGCACTCTTTCACCCCAACCCCTTCACGCTAAAAGCACCGTTCAATAACGAACTTGATGCTTAACCGGGGGCTGATTGAGTTTCGGCAGGAGGGGTAAAGAAAACGTGGGCGGCAGTATTACGCCTGCTTAATGACTATCCATGTGTTCAGTCGGTAATGAGTAGGCCCGAAGGCTCTGTCGGCCTTGATCGGGTTACATGCTTTGCTCCGACTGATTCGCAGGTCAATCGCGGTGGATTAACGCGCAGACCAGTTTATAGCGCTGGTTTTTTGGATAAATCCATAAGACTGGAAAACATTGTTGATTAAACAGTAACAATGCGCGGTGATACGGATTGTCGATGCCGGTGTCCGGGCGATCCTGTGCAGGGGGAGGCTTTTGGGGCGTGCTCGGTCTTTTCAAAACCCGGTCGAACCTTGCGCGTTAGCGAGGTTCACAGGAGGTGCGACGTGTATTTTGCGCAACCTTGTACCTTGTACGTTACCCGGTAGCGTCTGAGCTGTAGTCAATCGTTTTAAAACAAAATAATCCCCGGAAACAGCGCCTGGTGCCTGTCCGGACCCGCCCCCCGGGACTATCATGCCGGTAGCCCTGACCCTCACTGCAAGGAGCCGCTCGGAACGCCGATGCGCCAGATCTGGAAATCTTTTCGAGCCCTTTATTTCGCCTCCTTGATGATGCTGATCGGCTCCGGCCTGCTCAGTACTTACCTGGCCTTGCGCCTGGCGGCTGACAACGTGGACAGCCTGTGGGTCGGTGCGCTGATGGCGGCCAACTATTCCGGCCTGGTACTGGGCGGCAAGATCGGCCACCGCCTGATCGCCCGGGTCGGGCATATTCGGGCGTATGCCACCTGTGCCGGGATCGTCGGCGCGGCGGTGTTGGGCCATGGCCTGATCGATTGGCTGCCGGCCTGGATCGTGCTGCGGATCATCGTAGGCCTGGGGATGATGTGCCAGTACATGGTCATCGAAAGCTGGCTTAACGAGCAGGCGGATGCCCGGCAGCGTGGCGTGGTGTTCAGCGGCTATATGATCGCGTCCTACCTTGGCCTGGTGCTGGGGCAGTTGATCCTGGTGATGCATCCCCAACTCGGCCTCGAGTTGCTGATGCTGGTGGCGCTGTGCTTCGCCCTGTGCCTGGTGCCGGTGGCCATGACCCGGCGCATTCACCCGGCGCCCCTGCGTCCGGCGCCGATGGAGCCGCGCTTCTTTATCCAGCGGGTGCCGCAGTCGTTGAGTACGGTGCTGGGGGCGGGGTTGATCGTCGGCTCGTTCTACGGTTTGGCGCCGCTCTATGCGTCCCAGCAGGGGCTGACCACCGAGCAGGTCGGTCTCTTCATGGGTAGCTGCATTTTTGCCGGGTTGGTGGTGCAGTGGCCGTTGGGCTGGCTGTCCGATCGTTACGATCGTGCGCTGTTGATTCGCTGCTTCGCCCTGTGCCTGGCGGTGGCGGCATTGCCGTTGGCCATCCTGAGCAAGGTGCCGTTGGAAGTGCTGTTCGTGGCCGGGTTCCTGTGTTCGCTGGTGCAGTTCTGCCTGTACCCGCTGGCCGTGGCGTTTTCCAATGACCACGTTGAAGGTGATCGGCGGGTATCGCTGACGGCCATGTTGTTGGTGACCTACGGCGTTGGCGCCAGTATCGGGCCGTTGCTGGCCGGTGTGGTGATGAAGCTGTTTGGTAGCCAGATGCTGTACGCGTTTTTCAGCCTATGCGCGCTGATCCTGGTGTGGCGTATCCGTCCTAAAGCGGTGACCAACCTGCATCAGGTCGATGATGCACCGCTGCAGCACGTGGCGATGCCTGATAGCATGTCCAGCTCGCCGCTGGTGGCTGCACTTGATCCGCGGGTCGATGAGCAGATGGTGCAGGAGCAGATGCAGACGGCTGTTGCGGAACCTGAAACCGATTCCGAACCACCGACCGATGAGCCGCCTTTCGAAGGGCCGCCGGAACCACTGGGCCCGGATGAGCACCCCCATGACCTGAGCAGGGCGCGCCCCTGAATGCAAAAACGGGCAGATCCCCAAAGGGTCTGCCCGTTTTTTGTCGCGATCTTAGTGCTTAAAAATCGTCGTCTTTGTCGAAGCGCCGTGCTTCGCGTTGCAATTGGTACACGAAACGCTCGACCTGTCGCTGCACCAGGCCGCTCATGTTGTGGAAGCGCACACCGGCGAAGGTGGTGTTGATCTTCTCTTCGAAGTGCAGGTAACGCAGTTCGACCGAGGTGGTCATGCTGCCGAAGGGCAGGGCGGCGATGAAGCGGTCGTAGACCTCGCCCAACTGCAGTCGCTCGGAAATATCGCCTTCAAAGCGCAATTTGCAGCCGGTGGCGGAGATGTCCAGCAGTTTGCCGGTGGGCGCGGCCTTGAGTTTCTCGCCGCCCAGCTCGATGTTCACCAGTTGTGCCAGCTTCAGCGCGGCACGGAACGCATTGCGGCGCTGATGGTAGACCACCTCGTCCGGCATGCTGCCGGTGTAGATACGGTGGCCGCCTTTTTCGCTGATGCTCAGGGTGCCGTTGCTTTCCCAGGCGATGCGTACACCGTCGTGAAAGCCTTCGATGCGGAAGGGTTCGCCATTCTCAAGGTGGCGTTCGCCATCGCGGGGAATCATTTCGTCCAGGGCCAGGGTCTTGCTGTCCCGGTCGACGTCGACCAGGTAGCTTTGAAAGCGCTGGCTGCGTTCATGGAAGGTGATGATCAGCGGGTCATGGCTTTCTTGCAGCATTCGCAAGGTGCCGGCGATTTCCAGAGGCGTGGTGAGCACCTTGGGTGGCTGCGGAGCATCTTCCGCATTAAGGGCGTTGAACACGGTTCTTCCATCTCCAGACAAAATACGACTACACGCAATAACCGTCATTTTGCCAGTATGTCGCGCGCCTTGGATAGGGCACGCTTTAAACCGGCGTCAGGCTTGGCTGCGGGTGCTTGGCTTGACCAGGCGTGAGGTAGAGCCTTGGGCGTTATACAGGGCCGGAGGCTCGCCGCCATGGAGTATGCGCAACTGATTGGCGGTCGTGGCTTGCTGAAGCTGGATCGACTGACCGTTGAGCAGGTTGGCTTCCTGACACTGGGTGAATAATTGATTGAGTTCTTTGCTCTGGGCCAGCAACTGATCGCCGACCGAGGAGTGACTGGCCAATTGTGCAAGGCCGTCGTGATCAGCCGGCAGGCCGAGGCTGACGAGAATCTGGCTGCGCTTCTTGCCATGCTGTTCCAGCAGGACAATCAGCGACTGTTTGCGCGCCAGGATTTCTTCCAGCAGCGGCATATCCCGGCCGTAGAGGGCCAGGGATTCTTCTTTGAGCAGCTCGAGCAATTGTTGCGTCGGCGCCAGATCATCAATGATCAGTTGAAGCAGATTTTCGTCGTGGTGCATGGCTGGCCTTGGGTTTTAAGCGTCCAAAAGCCTGGCGCAGGCCTTTGCCTAGCGCTCGGCTTCGAAGTTAAGCAGCTTGCTGGCTACACGGTTGCTGTCGACTTTGTAGCTGCCATCGGCGATCGCCTGTTTCAATTCGGCCACGCGGGCTTGATTGACGACGGGTTGATCGCGCAGCGAGTTAGTGACCTTCTGCAACTGTTGAGCCTCATTGCTCAGGTGTACGGATTCCCCGCTTTGGCTGGCGCTGGCCTGTTCTGCCTTGGCGGGCAGAGGTTGGGCCTTGGCTTCTACGCTGTCCTTGGTGCCGCTGGTGCGCGTAGTGCCTGGCAAAGCCGGGGCGTTATTCAAACGGCTGAAATCGATGACCATGATAAAAAAACCTCTGGGTATTTGGACGCTTGCCATGTTTTCGGCCATACCCGTACAAACTTTAGGCGCGATTGACAATAAACCTGCATGCACGAACGTCAGGCGTACAGTGTAGGAAAAGCTGGCGTCCTATTCCAGTGATCTATAAAGCGACCTCGACTTGGCCGGGCGCTGTGACCCGTGCCCTGATGACGCGGTTGGAGTTGAGGTTCTTGACTCGGATCTGTTCGCTCATGCCGCCGTTGGACAGCGCTTCGCCCGGCATCTTCACGTTCAGCCCGCCGCTGCTCGCGGAAATGACGACCTGATCGCCCTTGCGAATGACTTCGGCCTGTTCAAGATGGACCAGGGTGATGACCTGATCGGTGACCATTGGTCGGGTTAATCGTTGCCCGACAGCCTGGTCCACTGACGTCAGGTAACCCTGATTGATCAGGCTGATGTCCCGCTCACGCAAACTGACATCCTCATAACCGATGATTCCGCTGCGTTTGAGCGGCCGCGACACCACGACCACATCGCGGAACAGTTTGACCTGGGCGGGCACGAACACGGTCCAGGGCGAGGCACCTTCACAGCGGACCTTGACCGTCACGCGGCCAATGGGTTGGGCCGGGCTTTCCAGGGTGGCTGTCAATTCCTTGTCGCACATCGGCATTCGCAGGCGCGGGTCCAGTTGGTTGACCTGGATTTCATAACGTCCTGGCGTCTGAGTGGTTGCCAGATAATCTTCTACAGTGAACTCAAGAAAGCCTTGGGTGACGCCGATAAGTAGATCAGGCAAGGTGACGTTGTCGGCGCGGGCAGTGGCGCTTGCGCCCACGGCAAACAACGCCATCCAGGCGCAGAGTAATCTGCGGTACCGTGGGCGGCTGGTGCGTCGGGAAACTGTCGTTTTCATATCCATGACCAACTAAAAAGCAAAGCTCGTGCCGTTTAGTGTTGGGTGCGCGTCGTACCCCCAAAGGTTTTAGCGTAGGAGTCTGGGCATGGCAGGTGTAATGGATTCAGTAAACCAGCGCACACAGCTGGTAGGGCAGAATCGCCTCGAACTGTTGCTTTTTCGCCTGGACGGCAAGCAGCTATATGGCATCAACGTGTTCAAGGTGCGGGAAGTGCTGCAGTGTCCCAAGCTGACGATCATGCCCAAGTCGAGCCCGGTGGTGTGTGGCGTAGCCAACATCCGTGGCGCGACCATCCCGATTCTCGACCTGGCATTGGCCACGAGTTCGGCCGGCCTGCAAGACCGCGAGAACCCGTTTGTGATCATTACCGAATACAACACCAAGACCCAGGGTTTCCTGGTGCGCTCGGTGGAACGTATCGTCAACATGAACTGGGAAGAGATCCATCCGCCGCCCAAGGGTACCGGTCGCGATCACTACCTCACGGCGGTGACGCGGGTGGACAACCAGTTGGTGGAAATCATCGACGTGGAGAAAATCCTCGCCGAAGTCGCACCGACTTCCGAAGCGATCTCGGTCGGCGTCGTCGACGCCGAAACGGCGCACAAGGCGGTCTCGCTGCGAGTGCTGACGGTGGACGACTCCTCGGTGGCGCGTAAACAGGTAACCCGTTGCCTGCAAACCATCGGCGTTGAGGTGGTGGCGCTCAATGATGGCCGCCAGGCACTGGATTACCTGCGCAAGCTGGTGGATGAAGGCAAGAAGCCGGAAGAAGAGTTTTTGATGATGATCTCCGACATCGAGATGCCGGAAATGGACGGCTACACCCTCACGGCTGAGATACGTAACGATCCACGCATGCAAAAATTGCATATCATCCTGCATACTTCGTTGTCGGGCGTATTCAATCAGGCGATGGTCAAGAAGGTCGGTGCTGACGACTTCCTGGCTAAATTCCGCCCTGATGACCTGGCATCCCGGGTAGTCGACCGGATCAAGGCAGCAGATCACGGCTAGGGGGATTTCCCTGGCGGTCACACGATTTAAGAGGCGGTATCATTGTCTACGGGTAATTTGGATTTCGAACAGTTCCGGGTCTTCCTGGAAAAAGCCTGTGGCATATTGCTCGGTGAAAACAAGCAGTACCTGGTATCCAGCCGTCTCAACAAACTGATGGAACAGCAGGGCATCAAGTCCCTCGGTGAGTTGGTCCAACGGATTCAGAGCCAGCCGCGCAGTGGGCTCAAGGAAATGGTGGTCGATGCCATGACCACCAACGAAACCCTGTGGTTTCGCGACACCTATCCCTTTGAAGTACTCAAGAGCAAAGTGCTGCCGGAGGCCATCAAGGCCAGCCCGGGTCAGCGTTTGCGGATCTGGTCGGCAGCCTGTTCCTCGGGGCAGGAACCGTACTCGATTTCGATGGCCATCGACGAGTTCGAGCGGACCAACATGGGCCAGTTGAAAGCCGGTGCGCAAATTGTCGCCACCGATTTGTCCGGCACCATGCTCACCAACTGCAAGACCGGCGAGTACGACAGCCTGGCGCTGGGCCGCGGTTTGTCCCCGGAACGCCTGCAGCGTTACTTCGATCCGAAAGGAGCGGGGCGTTGGGCGGTCAAGGCGCCGATCAAGAGTCGGGTTGAGTTTCGCTCGTTCAACCTGCTCGACAGCTACGCCAGCCTGGGCAAGTTCGACATGGTGTTCTGCCGCAACGTGCTGATCTACTTCTCGGCCGAAGTGAAGAAAGACATCCTGCTGCGCATCCACGGTACGCTCAAGCGCGGTGGTTATCTGTTCCTCGGTGCATCCGAAGCGCTGAACGGCCTGCCGGATCATTTCCAGATGGTGCAGTGCAGTCCAGGGATCATTTACCAGGCCAAGTAAGTCGCACGCAGTCAAGGTGTGGGAGGGGGCTTGCCCCCGATAGCGGTTCAGTTGATGTAACTATCACTGACACACCGCCATCGGGGGCAAGCCCCCTCTCACATTTGTTTGCGCGGCAAACTTCCCAATAGCGGCAACCGCGATTGCCGCTTTACTGGCGCCACGCGGAAACCGGTTGCCGCTTTTCTGGCATTGCTGCCGGCAATTTCCCCGCAAACCCCTTGATATACGGGCTCTCAGTAGATTGGCATGCACCTTGCTATAACCCTGTTAACGAACAGCAGGTCAGCCTAAAGGTTTCCGCCATGAGCATCAGCTTCGATAAAGCGCTCGGTATCCATGAACAAGCCCTGGGCTTTCGCGCCCAGCGTGCCGAAGTCCTGGCCAACAACATTGCCAACGCCGACACCCCGAACTATAAGGCGCGGGACCTGGACTTCTCCGCCGTGCTCGCCGCACAGCAGGACAAGACCAAGAACGGCACCTTCGCCTTGAACATGACCAACAGCCGTCATATTGAAGCGCAAGGCCTGAGCAGTGGTGACGAGTCGCTGCTGTATCGCACCCCGATGCAGCCATCGATCGACCAGAACACCGTCGACGCGCAGTTGGAGCAATCGGCCTACGCCGAGAACTCGGTGAACTTTCAGGCCAGCTTCACCCTGCTTAACAGCAAATTCAAAGGGCTGATGTCAGCCCTGCGTGGAGAGTAAGCCATGTCCTTAGCCAGTGTTTTCAATATTGCCGGCAGTGGCATGAGCGCGCAGACCACGCGTTTGAACACCGTCGCCAGTAACATCGCCAACGCCGAGACCGTGTCTTCGAGCATTGACCAGACCTACCGCGCCCGTCATCCGGTGTTCGCCACCATGTTCCAGGGCGGCCAGAGCGGCGGCAGCGATTCGCTGTTCCAGAACCAGGATGCTGCCGGACAAGGCGTGCAGGTACTCGGCGTGGTTGAAGACCAGAGCAATCTGGAAGCGCGCTACGAGCCTAATCACCCCGCGGCGAACGAAAAAGGCTACGTGTACTACCCGAACGTCAACGTGGTCGAGGAAATGGCTGACATGATTTCCGCCAGCCGCTCGTTCCAGACCAACGCGGAAATGATGAATACCGCCAAAACCATGATGCAGAAGGTCCTGACCCTGGGTCAGTGATAAGGGGCGCCAAACAATGGCCATTGTTGATACGACGAACAACACGGCAGTCCAGGACCTGTTCAATAGCAAGGTCAAGACTGCGACGGACAACAGCAGCATCAGCGCCGCGACCAAGGCGGCAACGGGCAGCCAGTCGATGGGCAAGGATGCGTTCCTGCAACTGTTGGTGACCCAGCTGAAAAACCAGGATCCGCTGTCGCCCCAGGACAACGGTGCGTTCGTGTCTCAGTTGGCGCAGTTCAGCAGCCTGGAAGGCATCAACAATCTGAATGATTCGGTAAACAACATCTCCAGCAACTACAGCTCGTCGCAAGCGCTGCAGGCTTCGTCGCTGGTAGGTCGCTCGATCATTACCCAGACCGACAAGGCGCTGGTGGATACCAGCAAGAGCATGACCGGCTCGGTCGCGGTGACGGCGGCAACGGGTAACGTTTCGGTCAAGATCACCGACAAAGACGGCGTCGTGGTGCGCACCCTTGAGATGGGTGCTCAGAGCGCAGGGAGTTCCGACTTCATCTGGGATGGCAAGAACGCCAATGGTGAGGTCGCCGCCCCCGGGACTTACACCTTTACGGCCACCACCAAGAATGACACGGGCGACTCGGTGGCACTGGCGACTTCGCTGCCAGCCACGGTGAACAGCGTGACCCTGAGCCAGACCGGCGGCGAAATGCTGCTCAACCTTGCAGGCGGCATGGGCAGCGTCAAGCTGTCGCAAATTCAGACTATCGGTACATAGAGCCGGCTAAATACGGCAGAGGGAGAGAAACATGTCTTTTAACATCGGCCTTAGCGGCCTCTATGCGGCCAACAAACAACTGGACGTGACCGGCAACAACATCGCCAACGTCGCGACCACTGGCTTCAAATCGTCCCGTGCGGAATTCTCGGATATCTACGCGGCGTCCAAACTGGGCACCGGCCAGAACAGTATCGGTAACGGTGTGAACCTGGCGGCGGTGTCCCAGCAATTCACCCAGGGTGACGTCAACAACACGGGCGGCATCCTGGACATGGCGATCCAGGGCGGCGGCTTCTTCGTACAGAAGGGCAGCGACGGGTCGCTGGAATACACCCGTAGTGGTGCCTTCCGTTCGGACAAAGACGGCTATATCACCAACAACACCGGTACTTCGCGCCTGCAGGGCTACGCGGCGGATGACAACGGCAAGATCGTCAAGGGTGGCTTGGTCGACCTCCAAGTGAGCCTGTCGAACCTGCCGCCTAAAGCTTCCAGCACCGTGGACTCCAGCAGTAACCTGAACTCCTCGGAGCCGGTGATCGACCAGGTGGCCAAGCCATTCAACCCAAGCGATACCAGTACCTTCACCACCCAGTACAGCACCACCTTGTACGACACCCAAGGCAACGCTCACCCGATGGTGCAGTACCTGGTGAAGACGGGTTCCAACCAATGGAACTCCTACACCTTGATCGACGGGCGTAACCCTAATGGCACACCGATCAGTGGCGCAGGCGCAGTGGCACCTGTCGCATCGACCCTGACGTTCGACACCTCGGGCAAGCTCACTGGTGTGGTTACCCCGCCTAGCGCGGTCTCCAACACCACTCTGACCATTTCCAACTGGGCACCGGGCACCGTGACCAATGGTGTATGGGCCGCTAACGGCGCCGCGGCCAATACGGGCGGTATTGCGATCAACATGGCGGATATCACCCAGTACAATTCGGCCAGCTACCGCAACCCACCGGTCACCGATGGTTATGCCACCGGCCAGATCACCGGGCTGAAAATCGACGGCAGCGGCGTACTGTTCGCCACCTTCAGTAACCAGCAGAGCAAGGCCATTGGCCAGATCTCGCTGGCCAGCTTCAACAATGAGCAAGGTCTGCAGCCAGCGGGCGGCACCACTTGGAAGGAGACCTACGCCTCGGGCCAGCCGGGCTATGATGCCCCTCAAGCCGGCACCCTCGGTTCGATCGTGGCCAACTCCCTGGAGAACTCCAACGTCAACCTGACCAACGAGCTGGTGGACCTGATCAAGGCCCAGAGCAACTACCAGGCGAACGCCAAGACCATCTCCACCCAGAGCACCATCATGCAGACCATCATCCAGATGACCTGATGCGTTAGCGCTGCACAAGAAGCCCCTCGATCGAGGGGCTTTTTTTTGCGTTTCATTTGGCATTAAGACCTTTTCCCACTACCGATGCGGTTACGAGATGACACGCCTTTGTTGGAACGCGCCACACCTGTCTTTCCACCTATCCAGCCGAGAGGCGTTGGGTTCTCTCATTGTTGGGGAGAGGCGATATGTGGAGTTCATCGGTATCTGGCCAAGGGGTCGGGGGTGTGCGTTACGAAAGTGGGGGGGCAGGGCAGTACCTGAAGGCCGCCAGCCAGTCTGATGGCACCCAGCAAGACACGGGCGCCGTCAAGGAAAGCGTCACAAAGCTGATCAAAGAGCTTGAAGACGCCGAAAAAACCTCGAAGAACCAGACGGCCCAGGAGCTGCGGGACAAGCTGAATGAAAAGCGAAAGGAGCTCGGTGAAGAGAAGTTCAAGGAGGTCCTCGAGGAGCTGAAGAAAGATGCGTCCGAGGGTTTTCTCGATTTCATGAAGAGAGCCTTTCCGGAGGAGTTTCCTGATGGCCCGTCTCCGGATAAGCCGCCTTCACCCTCTCCTTCCCCCTCGCCGGGAGGAGGCGGAGGCGGAGGCGGCGGCGGTGGTTTCGGCCCCAGCGAGTCCATGAGCAACAAGCCGGTTACCGAAGGCGCGAAGCATTTCGACTACAAGCCCGATAACAGTGAGCCGGGGAAAAAGCCGGAGAATATCTGGAGCGGCTTCAAGCAGGGGCCGGACGGCAATTGCGTGACGGTTTCAGCGATCAAGTCCGCCATGATGCACTTTGGCGAGAAACCCACCGATGTCTTCAAGGACGTCAAGGAAACGGGTAATGGCTACTCGGTGACCATGCGCGATGGTGTCAAGGTTGATCTGACCAAGGATGAAGTGCGGCTGGCTGCCACTCATGCACGTTTCCAGGGGGATGATCCAAAAATGATGACCAACGCCAATTTCATGTTTGCCGTGAGTGCAAAACGGGCACAAATGGAAAACAACGATGGCACTGCCGGGCGTAGCTTTCTGGATGGCATACGCACGCTCAACGATGGTGAGTACAGTCGGGAAGGTCTGGACCGTCTGGGGCTGCGCAACAATTACCGGCAGTCCACGGATGCCGACTTGCGAAACAGCAAGTCGGGGACGGTGGAGTACGGCGGTCATTCGATGGCGGTGATCGACGGCCGGATTGAACTGTGGGGCAAGCGGGGCGGGGTGCCCAAGACAGGGATTGCGACCATATTGTTCGGCAACTGACGGGTTTTTACCCGGGCAAAAGAAAACCCCGATAAACCCAACTGCAGCTAGGGTCTATCGAGGTTTTTTCAATCCCGGGCAATCAAGCCCGGAACCGGCTCAGCTTATTGGCACGCTTCGCAATCCGGCTCGTCGATCGCACAGGCTTTCGGCACTGGCGCCGGGCCGGCAGGTGCGGCGAGCACCGAGTCATCACCGTGGTTGCCGCTGGAAACCGCGTTCAGCTTGCCGGTGTTGATGGTCGACTTCTCGGTGCTGGTCGCGGCCAGGGCACGGAGGTAGTAAGTGGTTTTCAAGCCACGGTACCAAGCCATGCGGTAGGTCACGTCCAGCTTCTTGCCCGAAGCGCCGGCGATGTACAGGTTCAGGGACTGCGCCTGGTCGATCCACTTCTGACGACGGCTGGCGGCGTCAACGATCCACTTGGTGTCCACTTCGAAGGCGGTCGCGTAGAGCTCTTTGAGTTCTTGCGGGATGCGTTCGATCTGCTGCACCGAACCGTCGTAGTACTTCAGGTCGTTGATCATGACCGAGTCCCACAGGTCGCGGGCTTTCAGGTCGCGAACCAGGTACGGGTTGATCACGGTGAATTCGCCCGACAGGTTCGATTTCACATACAGGTTCTGGTAGGTCGGTTCGATCGACTGCGATACGCCGGTGATGTTGGCGATGGTCGCGGTCGGAGCAATGGCCATGATGTTGGAGTTACGAATACCTTTCTGCACACGGGCACGTACCGGTGCCCAGTCCAGGGATTCGTTCAGGTCAACGTCGATGTACTTCTGGCCACGTTGCGCGATCAGGATCTGTTGCGAATCCAGCGGCAGGATGCCTTTGGACCACAACGAACCCTGGAACGTCTCGTAGGCGCCGCGCTCGTCGGCCAGGTCGCAGGAAGCCTGGATCGCGTAGTAGCTGACCGCTTCCATGGACTTGTCGGCGAACTCGACCGCTGCATCCGAACCGTAAGGAATGTGCTGCAGGTACAAAGCGTCCTGGAAGCCCATGATCCCCAGGCCGACTGGACGGTGCTTGAAGTTGGAGTTCTGCGCCTGTGGCACCGAGTAGTAGTTGATGTCGATAACGTTATCGAGCATGCGAACAGCGGTGTTCACGGTGCGTGCAAGCTTCACGGTGTCCAGCTTGCCGTTGACGATGTGGTTCGGCAGGTTGATCGAGCCCAGGTTGCAAACGGCGATCTCATCCTTGTTGGTGTTCAAGGTGATTTCGGTGCACAGGTTCGAGCTGTGGACCACGCCCACGTGCTGCTGCGGGCTACGCAGGTTGCACGGGTCTTTGAAGGTCAGCCATGGGTGGCCGGTTTCGAAGAGCATGGACAGCATTTTGCGCCACAGGTCTTTGGCCTGGATGGTCTTGAACAGCTTGACCTTGCCTGGGTACTCGGTGAGGGCTTCGTAGTACTCGTAACGCTCTTCGAAGGCCTTGCCGGTCAGGTCATGCAGGTCCGGCACTTCGGATGGCGAGAACAGGGTCCACTTGCCGTCGTCGAAGACACGCTTCATGAACAGGTCAGGAATCCAGTTGGCGGTGTTCATGTCGTGGGTGCGACGACGGTCATCGCCGGTGTTCTTGCGCAGCTCGATGAACTCTTCAATGTCCATGTGCCAGGTTTCCAGGTAGGCACAGACAGCGCCTTTGCGCTTGCCGCCCTGGTTGACCGCTACGGCGGTGTCGTTGACGACTTTCAGGAACGGCACAACGCCCTGGGACTTGCCGTTGGTGCCCTTGATGTACGAACCCAGCGCGCGCACCGGGGTCCAGTCGTTACCCAGGCCGCCGGCGAATTTGGACAGCATGGCGTTGTCGTGGATCGCGTGGTAGATGCCCGACAGGTCATCCGGCACGGTGGTCAGGTAGCAGCTCGACAGCTGTGGACGCAGGGTGCCGGCGTTGAACAGGGTCGGCGTCGACGACATGTAGTCGAAGGACGACAGCAGGTTGTAGAACTCGATGGCGCGGTCTTCTTTGTGCTTCTCTTCAATCGCCAGGCCCATGGCCACGCGCATGAAGAACACTTGCGGCAGTTCGAAGCGGATACCGTCCTTGTGGATGAAGTAACGGTCGTACAGGGTTTGCAGGCCCAGGTAAGTGAACTGCTGGTCGCGCTCGTGGTTGATCGCCTTGCCGAGTTTTTCCAGGTCGAAGGTGGCCAGGACCGGGTTCAGCAATTCGTATTCGATACCCTTGGTGATGTACGCCGGCAAGGCCTTGGCGTACAGGTCGGCCATCTCGTGGTGGGTGGCGCTGGGGGCTACGCCGAGGAAGCCCAGGCCTTCGGCGCGCAGGGTGTCCATCAGCAGGCGCGCGGTCACGAACGAGTAGTTCGGCTCGCGTTCAACCAGGGTACGGGCGGTCATCACCAGGGCGGTGTTGACGTCGGTCAGGGCCACGCCGTCGTACAGGTTCTTCAGGGTTTCGCGCTGGATCAGGTCACCGTCGACTTCTTCCAGGCCTTCGCAGGCCTCGGTGATGATGGTGTTCAGGCGGCCCAGGTCCAGCGGCGCGAATGTGCCGTCGGCCAGGGTGATGCGGATCGACGGGTGTGCTTGTACGGCGGCTTCGTCGGCCGGGGAGCGAACGGCACGTTCCTTGGCGCGCGAATCACGGTAGATCACGTAGTCGCGGGCGACTTTCTGCTCGCCGGCACGCATCAGGGCCAGTTCGACCTGGTCCTGGATTTCTTCGATGTGGATGGTGCCGCCCGAAGGCATGCGACGCTTGAAGGTCGCGGTGACTTGTTCGGTCAGGCGGGCAACGGTGTCGTGGATGCGCGACGAGGCGGCAGCGGTGCCGCCTTCAACTGCAAGAAACGCTTTGGTGATGGCGACGGTGATTTTGTCATCGGTGTAAGGAACGACAGTGCCGTTACGCTTGATCACGCGCAATTGGCCAGGTGCAGTGGCGGACAGATCCATATTCGAATCAGCGGCCTGCGGCACGGAGCCCTGCGGGTTCTCGCGAGTTGTGTCGGTTTGCATGGGGTGTTGTCTCCACATTCTATATTTATTTGGGCACCATCTCGGTGCCCACCGTTCCGTCCTGAAGCACTTACAGCAGGCCTGGGCCTGGCATAACAACTTCGAGACAGGAGGAAGGGAGCTCATCGCGCCGCTTCCATGCCGAAGTCTTCGGTTTAGAGCTCAAAAGCCCCTTGCCGTATTCCTGATGGGTGACAGTTGCCAGGTTCAAGCACTGCAACACCCGTACCGTTTTGCGCTGTTGGCGCGCTAAAACGGTTGCCATCCGCTTGAGCGGTTTGGGCTTTAAAAATGCTGGAGTTGGACCAAACAGGAGCAAGAAAGGGCTTGAGTTTCTTGTCTGATTTGTGTTTGGTCTTTTCGCTCAAAACCCTACATGTAGGGTTTTTTTTGCGCCGAGGTACAAGATAATGCGTTTTTGGAGGCTTAGCAATCCAAGGCCTGTGGATAACGCTGTGGGTAAAATGTGTATGAAACGCGGAACGCCTGTGTAGGCCGCAGTACTGCTGGATTGCGCCGTTTGTCACTGAATATTCCAAGGGAAAAATGACCCGTTGGATTTTTGAGGGCGCGAACCCTACCACAAAAAAACGTGATCACCGAATGCATTTCCTGGCTTGTGTTTGAGGGTTGGGGCATGGCTACAATCGATCTTTGTTATGCCCTCACAACATTACAAATAGGGTATGGCTGGCGAAGATCAACATGTGGGAGGGGACTTGCTCCCGATTGCGGTAGATCAGTAACAGATGTATCAGCTGACACGCCGCTATCGGGAGCAAGCCCCCTCCCACATTTATTCGAGCAGGCCAACCAATCCCTTAATAACAACGAGGATTACCTGTGGAGCATGAAGCCTGGCAAATCCTGATCGTCGAGGATGACGAGCGATTGGCCGAATTGACCCGCGAGTACCTGGAGAGCAACGGCCTGTGCGTGTCGGTGGAAGGCGATGGCGCCCAGGCTGCCGCGCGGATCATCGCCGAGCAGCCGGACCTGGTGATCCTCGACCTGATGCTGCCCGGCGAAGACGGCCTGAGCATCTGCCGCAAGGTGCGCGAGCGCTACGACGGAGTGATCCTCATGCTCACCGCACGTACCGACGACATGGACCAGGTACTGGGCCTGGACATGGGCGCCGACGACTACGTGTGTAAACCCGTGCGTCCGCGCCTGTTGCTGGCACGTATCCAGGCGCTGTTGCGCCGCAGCGAGCCGGCGGAACCGGCCGTGGTGGAAAACCAGCGCCGCCTGCAATTCGGCCCGCTGCTGGTGGATAACGCCCTACGCGAAGCCTGGCTGCAGGGCGAGGGCATCGAACTGACCAGCGCCGAGTTCGACCTGCTGTGGCTGCTGGTGGCGAATGCCGGGCGCATCCTGTCCCGCGAAGAAATCTTCATCGCCCTGCGCGGCATCGGTTACGACGGCCAGGACCGCTCGATTGACGTGCGCATCTCGCGTATCCGTCCGAAGATCGGCGACGACCCGATCCACCCGCGCCTGATCAAGACCGTGCGCAGCAAAGGCTATTTGTTCGTCCCCGAAGCCGCCGCCGACATGCCGCTGTGAACTCGATCTTCCTGCGCATCTACGGCGGCATGTGTGCAGCGCTGATCCTGGTGGCGCTGTTGGGCGTGCTCGCGTTGCACCTGCTCAATGACGTGCGCAGCGGGCAGTACCGTGAGCGCCTGGCCCACGGCACGTTTGCCTTGATGGGCGATAACCTGCAACCCATGAGCGCGATTGAGCGCCGGCGCGCACTGGCGGTGTGGGAACGCCTGTTGGGCATTCCCCTGACGCTGCGCACGTACACCGATGCCCAATTGGACCTCGGCCAGCGCACCCGCCTGCAACGCGGCCAGGTCCTGGTGCAACAGACCGGGCCTCATGCGGCGCGGGTGCTGCGGTTGGTCAGCGAGGCGGATCAATTGGTGCTGGAAGGTGAAGTGCAGCAGATCAGCGAGCAATTGGCGCGCGCGACGATCTACCTGTTGGCCGACGAACTGGTGCGTTTCCCGGTGGCCGAGCAGCCGCAGCGGCTGGCCGCTATAAAAGAAGCCAAGGGTTTTGGCTTCGAGATGCACTTGATGGCCCTCGACCAGGCCGATATGGATGACGACCAGCGCCGCCGCGTGTCGGAGGGCGATACGGTGATGGCGCTGGGCAAGGGGGGCGATTCGATTCGGGTGTTTGCCGGTATGGTCGGCACGCCCTGGGTGCTTGAAATCGGCCCGTTGTATCAAATGAACCCGTACCCGGCGCAATGGTTGATCCTGATTGCGTTGATCGGCCTGACCCTGATTGGCCTGATCGTCTATCTATTGGTGCGTCAGCTTGAGCGCCGCCTCAAAGGCCTGGAAGCGGCCGCCACGCGTATTGCCAAAGGCAACCTGGAAGTCCGTGTGCCGGCGCGCGGGGCCGACTCGGTGGGGCGCCTGGCCGCCGCGTTCAATGGCATGGCCGAGCACCTGCAGCAGTTGCTGGCGATCCAGCGCGAACTGGTGCGCGCCGTGTCCCACGAACTGCGCACCCCGGTGGCACGCCTGCGTTTCGGCCTGGAGATGATCGGCGACGCCGCCACCCCGCAGGCCCGGCGCAAATACCTCGAAGGCATGGACAGCGATATCCAGGACCTCGACGGCCTGGTCGACGAGATGCTCACCTACGCGCGCCTGGAGCAGGGCGCGCCGGAGCTGAATTTCCAGCGGGTCGACCTCAATGCGTTGCTCGATCAGGTGATCGGCGAATTATCGCCACTGCGTCCGCAGGTCAACGTGGCCCGTGGTATTTGCCTGTCATCGGCGCATTGGGACGATGCCTGGGTCGATGCCGAGCCGCGCTATCTGCACCGTGCCTTGCAAAATCTGGTGAGCAACGCCATGCGCCATGCCCAGGGCCAGGTACTGATCAGCTACCAGGTCGGCCAACTGCGCTGCCGCATCGATGTGGAAGACGATGGCCCCGGCGTACCGGAAAGCGCCTGGGAGCGCATCTTCACGCCCTTCCTGCGCCTGGACGACAGCCGCACCCGCGCCTCGGGCGGGCATGGCCTGGGCTTGTCGATTGTGCGGCGGATTATTTATTGGCATGGCGGGCGGGCGTTGATCAGCAAGAGCAACAACCTGGGAGGGGCGTGCTTCAGCCTGAGTTGGCCAAGGGACCAGGATAAATCCTGATACCGCTATCGGGGGCAAGCCCCCTCCCACATTTGAATGCATTCCAAGTGTGGGAGGGGGCTTGCCCCCGATAGCGATGGATCAGACGCTGATTGCTACAAGGCTCAACAACTGCTCCCCATCCACCGCAAATTGCCCAACCAACTCCTTGCCATGGCGCCACTCTTCGGACAAGTCCGTCAGCAGCCGCAACCGCACCTGCCCGTTCTCTGACCATTCCAGCACCTCGGCATGCTCAAAGTAAAAGCGCTTCTGCACGATCGGGTAGAGCGCCTTGAACAAACTCTCCTTGGCCGAAAACGTCAGTGTCACCAGCAGCGCATGTTGCTCACGCGGCAACATGGCCATGCGCTGCAACTCAGCGGCGGTGAGAATTTCCCCGGCCAGGCGTTCCGCACGCTCCAGGCTCAGGACATTTTCCAGGTCCATTCCCAGCCCGCGCCATTGCGCCTTGTGACCGACAATCGCCGCCGCGTGCCCGCTGCTGTGGGTGATAGAGCCGCTGATGTGCTGCGGCCACACCGGCGCACGGTCTTCGCCGATTGCCGGCACGCAGTCCAGGTTATCGAGCTGTTGCAAGGCGGCGCGGGCGCATAACCGGCCGGCGAGAAATTCCGCCTGGCGCTTGGCCACCGAGCGCTGGATGCTCGCCGGCGGCGGCACGGCGCTGCGTTGGAAATCATCAGCGATCAATAGGGCCGGATCAAAGCGCGTACTGAGCAGCACCGTGCCCGGCAAGGGATCGGGCAGCGGCCAATGGGCGTCGAGCGGGGTGCAGCAAGCGGGTAGGGGCGTCATGGGCGGTATTTTGCCGAGTTGACGCGCCAGTGGATAGCCCGCAGCGGTTCAGGCCAGATTCAGAGCCTGTTCAGGGGGAGTTCAGGGGCACTTGCGTAGTCTGGGTCTACAGCCTAAACGCCTAGAGGTAAGTACCATGACTGCGATCAAGAAGCTGATGTTGGCGTTGACCATGCTCAGTGCCACCGCCGGGGTGCAGGCCAGCGATAGCGCCTTTGCGGGATTCGGTCGCGAGAAAACCAAGAAGTCCAGCACACTGATGCAGCGTGTGAGCTTCGATGAGGCGCACAGCCAAGTCGCGCCGTGGGGCCAGGCGCTGGGTTTGAGCAGTCCGCAGGCGGCTTACCGTGCCGGTTATGAACACCTGAGTGGCCACTACAATGGCATTAAACTGCGCCCGCAAGACCTGCAGGGCCGCTATGATATCCCTCTGTCGGACAGTTGATTTGCCTTGGAGAGCCTTATGAAATTGCTGGTGGTGGAAGATGAGGCGCTGTTGCGTCATCACCTGTATACCCGCCTGACCGACAGCGGGCATGTGGTCGAAGCCGTGGCCAACGCGGAGGAGGCCTTGTACCAGACCGGCCAATTCAATCATGACCTGGCGATCATCGACCTCGGTCTGCCCGGCATGGGTGGCCTTGACCTGATCCGCCAACTGCGCGCCCAGGACAAGACCTTTCCGATCCTTGTCCTCACCGCTCGCGGCAACTGGCAGGACAAGGTCGAAGGCCTGGCCGCCGGCGCCGACGACTACGTGGTCAAGCCGTTCCAGTTCGAAGAGCTGGAGGCGCGGATGAATGCGTTGCTGCGCCGTTCCAGCGGCTTTACCCAGTCGACCATCGTCGCTGGCCCCTTGCTGCTGGACCTCAATCGCAAGCAAGCCTCGTTGGATGAGCAGCCACTGGCGCTGACCGCCTACGAGTACCGGATTCTCGAGTACCTGATGCGTCACCATCAGCAGGTGGTGCCCAAGGACCGCTTGATGGAGCAGCTCTACCCCGATGACGACGAGCGCGACCCGAATGTCATCGAAGTGCTGGTCGGCCGCCTGCGCCGCAAACTGGAAGGCCCGGCCGGGTTCAAGCCGATCGACACCGTGCGCGGCCTGGGCTATCTGTTCAATGAGCGCTGCCGTTGATTCGCTCGTTACGTGTGCGCTTGATGCTGGCGGCCACCACCCTGGCCGTGCTGTTTATGCTGGGTTTGTTGCCGGCCATGCAGGGGGCGTTCAGCCTGGCCTTGCAGGACTCGATCGAGCAGCGCCTGGCGTCGGACGTAACGACCTTGATTTCGGCGGCGCGGGTCGAAAACAACCGCCTGCAGATGCCGGCGCAGTTGCCGGACGAACGCTTCAACCTCGCCGATAGCCGCCTGCTCGGCTATATCTACGACCGCGAAGGCCACCTGGTATGGCGTTCGCGGGCGACCCGGGAAGAAAACATCAACTACAAGCCGCGCTATGACGGGCGCGGGAATGAATTTGCGCGGATTCGCGAGGGCAATGGCCAGGAATTCTTCGTGTATGACGTCGAGGTCAAGCTGCTCGGCGGTAAGAGCGCGGCGTTCAGCATCGTCGCGCTGCAACCGGTGCGCGAATACCAACTGACCCTCGAAGGCCTGCGCGAAAACCTCTACCTGGGCTTCGGCGCGGCGTTGCTGGTGTTGCTGACCTTGCTCTGGCTGGGCCTGACCTGGGGCCTGCAAGCGTTGCGGCGCCTGAGCCAGGAGCTGGACCAGATCGAAGGCGGCACCCGCGAAAGCCTCAGCGAAGAACACCCCCGCGAACTGCTGCGCCTCACCGGGTCCCTCAACCGTTTGTTGCACAGTGAACGCGAGCAGCGTACCCGCTACCGCGATTCCCTCGACGACTTGGCCCACAGCCTGAAAACCCCGCTGGCGGTATTGCAAGGCGTGAGCGAAGACATGGCCCAACGCCCCGAAGACCGCGACCAGGCCTGGGTGCTGCAATCGCAGATCGAACGCATGAGCCAGCAGATCAGCTATCAATTGCAGCGCGCCAGCCTGCGTAAAAGCGGTTTGGTACGCCATCAGGTGCGCCTGCAGCCGGTGCTGCAAAGCCTGTGTGACACGCTGGACAAGGTCTACCGCGACAAGCGCGTGAAGGTGTCCTTCGAGTTGCCGGACGAGTGCGATGTACCCATCGAAAAAGGCGCCTTGCTGGAACTGCTCGGCAACCTGCTGGAAAACGCCTACCGCCTGTGCCTGAGCGAAGTGCGCATCAGGCTGGTGGAAAGCCTGGAAGGCATTGAGCTGTGCATCGAAGATGACGGCCCCGGTGTGCCTCCCGACCAGCGCGCGCGGATTCTGCAACGGGGCGAGCGGCTGGATCGCCAGCACCCAGGGCAGGGGATCGGCCTGGCGGTGGTCAAGGACATCATTGAAAGCTACGGCGCACGCCTGACCCTGGGGGACTCACCGTTGGGGGGCGCGGCGTTCAAGATTCACTTCCCGGCCCTGTGACCCTACGGCTGACGTGACTCATCAGGTTTCCTGCGCGCGGTAGGCCCCCGGCGTCAATCCCGTCCACTTCTTGAACGCCCGATGAAACGCCGACGGCTCGGAAAACCCGAGCTGCTCGGCAATTTCCTGCAATGACAAGTTCGCGCGTCCCAGATGGTAGATGGCGATGTCCCGCCGCAACTCATCCTTGAGCGCTTGAAAACTGCTGCCTTCTTCACGCAGATGCCGGCGCAGGGTCTGCGGACTGATGTGCAGGTGTTGGGCAACGGCGTCCAGGTCCGGCCAGGGCGTGCGGTCACGGCTGAGCAGGCGGCGGATCTGGCTGCTCAAGCTGTCGCCTTCATCGGGCCGCGACAGCAAGTCGGCGGGAGAACGCTGCAGGAAATGCTTGAGCGTGCGCTCGTCCTGCAGCAGCGGCAGGCTCAAGTAACGGGCAGGAAACACCAGGCTGCTGTTCGGTGCGCCGAACACCTGTGGGCAGGGAAACAACAGGTCGTATTCGCTGGCGTGGGCTGGCATCGGGTAGCTGAACGTGGCCTGGTGCAGACGGATGCGCTGGCCGATCAACCAACTGCCGAGGCGATGCCAGATCACCAGCAGGCATTCACTGAGAAAATGATCTGGGTCGCGTAGCTGTGAGTCGTCCAGGCTCAAGCGGGCCATTTCGCCTTCCCGTGTCAGATGCCAACGCGGACCCTGTGGGAATAGGCTATAAAACAATAAGCCGCGTTCCAGAGCCTTCTCTAGGGTGCGGCAATGGATCAGCGCGTGGCACATCATCGCGAACGTGCCGCGCTTGCTCGGCCCTTCGGCGAAGCCCAGGTACTCGTCGTCCAGCGCGAGCCAGAGCATTTGCAACAGCCGGGTAAATTGTTCCGGCGCGATGCGGGCGCGGGGTTCGGTCAACAGTTCCGGGGTGATGCCCACCTGCTGCAACAGGCCCGAGTAGTCGTAGCCTGCCCGGCGCGCACCGCCGAGGGCCGCTCGGGCGTAGTGACTGGCGATGGTACGTTCACGCATGCAAGGGCCTCGTCCATGGAGTGGCGGATGGTAGCCATCACCCAGTACTGCGACAAGGCGGATATCCGCCAAATTGTAGGACGAGATTCGATGAGTTGGCGGAAATCCGCCGCCTGACGGGCCGCAGTGAGGCACGGCTTAATCCCTCCAACCCTTATGTCTAAGGGGCTTCAGACCGTTTCAGTAAAGTGGCACGGCGTTTGCGATAAGTACTACAGCGCAGGCCTTGTCCTACAAGCCTCGCAAACAACAAATCCCTCCAGTGCAGGAGGGTTCGCAATTCAAGTGCCGTGGGCAATGGCGGATATTTGCCACACGGGACGATTGAGGAACTTTACAATGACGACTCGTCAGCCACTGTACAAATCCCTGTATTTCCAGGTGATCGTTGCCATCGTTATCGGTATTTTGCTCGGTCACTTCTACCCGCAGACCGGCGTGGCCCTCAAGCCGCTGGGTGACGGGTTTATCAAACTGATCAAAATGGTCATCGCCCCGATCATCTTCTGCACCGTTGTCAGCGGCATCGCCGGCATGCAGAGCATGAAATCGGTCGGCAAAACCGGCGGCTACGCGCTGCTGTACTTCGAAGTCGTGTCCTCCATCGCCCTGCTGATCGGCCTGTTCGTAGTGAACGTTGTGCAGCCGGGCGCCGGCATGCACATCGACGTGGCCACCCTGGACGCTTCGAAAGTCGCGGCCTACGTGACGGCCGGTGCGGACCAGAGCATCGTTGGCTTCCTGCTCAACGTGATCCCGAACACCATCGTCGGCGCATTCGCCAACGGTGACATCCTGCAAGTGCTGATGTTCTCGGTGATCTTCGGTTTCGCCCTGCATCGCCTGGGTGCCTACGGCAAGCCGGTGCTGGACTTCATCGATCGCTTCGCCCACGTGATGTTCAACATCATCAACATGATCATGAAGCTCGCGCCAATCGGTGCCCTCGGCGCCATGGCGTTCACCATCGGTGCCTACGGTGTCGGCTCGCTGGTGCAACTGGGCCAGTTGATGATCTGCTTCTACATCACCTGCGTCCTGTTCGTGGTCGTGGTGCTCGGCGCCATCTGCCGCGCACACGGTTTCAGCGTGCTGAAACTGATCCGCTACATCCGTGAAGAGCTGCTGATCGTTCTGGGTACGTCCTCGTCTGAATCGGCACTGCCACGCATGCTGATCAAGATGGAGCGTCTGGGCGCGAAGAAATCCGTGGTTGGCCTGGTGATCCCGACCGGCTACTCGTTCAACCTCGACGGTACGTCGATCTACCTGACCATGGCTGCCGTGTTCATCGCCCAGGCGACTGACACGCACATGGACATTACCCACCAGATCACGCTGTTGCTGGTGCTGCTGCTGTCCTCCAAAGGCGCTGCAGGCGTGACCGGCAGTGGTTTCATCGTACTCGCCGCGACCCTGTCGGCCGTAGGCCACCTGCCGGTTGCCGGTCTGGCGCTGATCCTGGGTATCGACCGCTTCATGTCCGAAGCCCGTGCGCTGACCAACCTGGTCGGTAACGCCGTGGCGACCCTGGTGGTAGCCAAGTGGGTCAACGAACTGGACGAAGATAAGCTGCAAGTCGAGCTGGCTTCCGGTGGTCGTGGGATCTCCGACACCCGTGAAGAAGATGACCTGGGCGTGGCCGAAGGCCCTGCGCCGGTGATCAAGTAAGGCGCTGATGGCGTGAACTGACGCCCACAGCAATCCGCAAACGCCCCGACTGGTTCGGGGTGTTTGCGTTTCTGCCCGGCCACTTTGCGGATTTTTGGTTTACATTAAGCCCATGCTCCATCAAAGGCCCGGTGAAGATTCGTCTTCACAAGAGAGCCTCCTCAGCCTGAGCCAATCTGCGCGTACCCGAACCAGCGATACCTTTCGCGACAGATGGCTCGCCCCTAAATGCAGCAAATAGGCGGGCGTGCCCAATGATTACCCTGAAACTCAACGGCCAAGACCATCAACTGGACGTCACCGAGGAGATGCCACTGTTGTGGGCGATCCGCGATGTGGCGGGCTACAACGGCACCAAATTCGGCTGCGGCATGGGCCTGTGCGGCGCATGCACCATTCATATCGACGGCGCGCCGGCGCGCAGTTGCATCACCCCGATCGGCGCGGTCAAGGGCCAAGCCGTCAGCACCATCGACAACCTGCACACCGACCCGATCGGCCAGGTCGTGCAGCAAGCCTGGCTGGACAGCGCCGTGGCCCAGTGCGGCTACTGCCAGGGCGGGCAAATCATGTCGGCCACCGCGCTGCTGAAAACCAACCCCAACCCCAGTGACGAGCAGATCGAAGAGGCGATGGTCGGCAATATCTGTCGGTGCGGCACTTACAACCGCATCAAGACCGCGATCCGCCAGGCGTCGACGCATCTGCAGGGGGCCAAGGCATGAGCCGCTTACCCGCTGATTTCGTCCTCAATAACCTCAGTCGCCGTGGTTTCCTGCAGGGCGTCGGCGCCACCGGCGCGCTGGTGATCGCCGCCAGTTGGGGCTTGCCCGAGGCGTTTGCCGCTGATGCCGTCAAGAAATATGGCGGCGATGCCATGCCCCATGGGCTGATCGATGACCCCAAGGTCTACGTCGTCGATCACCTGGGTGTCGAAGATGTTGACGTTGCCGATGAACTCGCAGACCAGGCGGCTCACCGGGGTTTCGTAAATGTCCACCGGGCTACCGATCTGGGCGATCCAGCCCAAGTGCATGAT